>JBCDDO010000426.1:0-2834 GCA_039180245.1 Pseudomonadota bacterium
GCCGGGTCGTGGCTGGGTGTGGTGCCGGGAGGCGGAGAGGCCGGGTCGTGGCTGGGTGTGGAAGCGGAGAGGCCGAAGCCGATGGCCGCATCACCGGCTATCTGGAAGATGTGCCCGCGGTGATCGAGGGCGGGGATGGACGGCGGTGATGGAGGGCAGCGTGGATGGGCGCAAGCTCGACGGGCTGCGCCGGCGGCTCGAAACCCTGGTTGAAAGCCCGCGGGTGCGCCCGGCGCGCGACGATATGGACGCAGACCGCCAGTCCAAACTCCTGGGGGCCGCGGGCGTGTTCGAGGCCTCAGCCGATGCGCTGGGGGTTTGAGCCCTTGGCGCGCGCGTGCTGCAGCGGCGATCCGCAGCCGGCTCGGCCGGGTGCAGATCGCGACCGCCGATCGAACGCAGACGGCGCTGCCTGCAGAGTGCCGATCATCGCGTTGCTCGCCTTTTTGACATTAGGTGCCGCGCAGCGCGCTCATGCCGACATCAGCGGCTGCCGGTGGAATGGGATTGCGCTTTCGGGAAAAGTTCAAATCGTCGAGAGTTTCGGCGACATCAAGATCGAGCTCACCGACAGCTTTCCCGATCTGCGCGTGCAGCGCGTCACCAGCTTTCCGAACGCCTGCGGGCAATGGCAGATCGTCGACAGCTTCCCCGACTTCACCGTGCAGATCGTGGGAAGTTTCGGCGTTATCTCCGTGCAATGGGTCAGCAGTTTTCCTGGCATCAAGTGAGATCCAATCCGCGCGCAATCGCTCGGACAGATGCCGGTTGGCACTTACAGGATCTTTGATGTCACAGGATCTTGGCCGCGGCAGGCTGGGCCGCGACACCGGCCGTTGCGCTTGACGGGGCGCTTGACCGGACGCTTGACGGGGCGCTTAAGGGGGCGTCTGACCGCGCCGTAACCGGCCCCCCCTCCTCCAGGTCGAGGCCGCCCGCCGATTGTGCCTCGGCGGCTTGAAGCTCAACTTCCAGACGCTCGGTCTCGGCCCGGCGCGGCTGCGAGAAGCGGGCCAGCAACAGATAGGTCACCGGCGTCAGGAACAGCGTGGCCAGCGTCGCAAAGCCCAGGCCGCCGACAACCACCCAGCCCAGCGCGATGCGGGCCTCCGCACCCGGCCCAGCGGTCAGGACCAAGGGCAGACCGCCCAGCACGGTCGAGATCGCCGTCATCACCACCGGGCGCAGTCGGATCAGGCTTGCTGCCTCAATCGCCTCGCGCAGGGCAAGCCCGCGCTCACGCAGCTGATTGGCGAACTCCACGATCAGAATGCCGTTCTTGGCCATCACCCCGACCAAGAGCACCAGCCCGATCTGGCTGTAGACATTGAGCGACCCGCCGCTGAGCGCCATGGCAAAGATCGCAAAGGCCAGGCCCAGCGGCACGGTCAGCACGATGATGAAGGCGGCCAGAAAGCTCTCGAACTGCGCGGCCAGCACCAGCACCACCACGATGATGGCCGTGGCAAACACCACCCAGAGCCCGCTTTCGGTCTCGCTCAGCGTCGCCGCCTCAGCCAGGGGCACCAGCCGGACCCCCGGCGGCAGGATGTCCCTTGCCAGGGCCTCGGCCAGGCGCATCGCGGCATCGATCGACATGCCGTCGCCCAGGCTTGCCGTGACCGGCACCGCGCGCAGCCGCGCCTCGCGCTGCAGTTCCGAAGGTGCGGCCGCCTCGCTCAGCGTTGCCACCGACGAGACCGGCAAGATGCGGCCATCCGCGCTGCGCAGGAACACATTTTCCAGATCGGTGGGATCGTCGATGCGCGTGCCGGTCGAGACCAGCTTGATGTCGGTCGTGCCATCGTCGCGGTAAAGCGTGCCGATGGTCCGCCCGTCCAGCACCGCCTGCAGGGCCCGTGACATGCCGGTGACATCGATGCCCAGATCCCCGGCAAGCACCCGATCGATGGAGACGGTAAGCTGCGGCTGGGTGAGATCGAAGGAGAGCCGCACCCGCCCAAACCGCGGATCCTCCGACATCTTTGCCACCAACGCTTCGGCCGTGTCGGCCAGCGTATCATAATCGGCCCCCGCGACCGCAAATTGCAGCCCGCGCCCGCCGCCGCGGATCCCCAGCGAGTTCGACCCGAAGGCAAAGGCGCGCACACCGGGCAGGGCAAACAGCTTGCGGCGCAGCTCGGACAGGATCTCGCCCTGCCCCCGCTCCCGGTCGTCCCAATGCGCCAGCCGAAGCACCACAAAGCCCCTGTTGCCGCCGCCCCAGCCGGCAAAGGAGAACACCGTCTCGCCCTCGCCGGAGCGCTGATATTCCTCGAGAATCGCTTCGATCTTGCGCAGCTTGGCATCGGTATGGGCCAGGCTCGACCCTTGCGGTGTCGAGACCGAGATGAGCACCAGCGCGCGGTCTTCGGGGGGCGTGACCTCCTTGGGCAAGCTTTCATAGACCGGCCAGGCCGCCGCCGAGATCATCAGCGCGATCACGATCACCACCAGCGGCGCGGCAAGTGCTGCGCGCAAGAGCACCCGATAGACCACCTGCGCGCCCCGGCCGATCCCGTGAAGGACCCCAACGGCAAGGCGGCCCAGGATGCCGCGCCGGCGCACCGGCCCCTCGTCGGGCAGAAGCCGGGCCGCGAGCATCGGCACCAACGTCAGCGTGACGATCGAGGAAATGGTCACCGCAATCGCCAGCACGAACCCGAACTCGGCAAAAAGCCCACCAGCCCGGCCGGGTAGAAACGAGATCGGCACAAAGACCGAGGCGAGCGTGGCCGTGGTAGAGAAGATCGCAAAAAAGACCTCGCGCACGCACACCAGCTCCGCGGCCCGCGCGCCCATGCCCTGCGCCCGCCGGCGCATCACATTCTCCA
>JBCDDO010000427.1:0-2802 GCA_039180245.1 Pseudomonadota bacterium
AGCATGCGATCCAGGGCACGTTCTTCCTCTATGTCTGGGAGCCTGCGGGCAACCGGGTTGAGCTGGCAAATGCCGGCGCGCGCCTGATCCTTGCGCCGGATTGGGAGCCGGTGGTCTGGACCGAGGCCGACCGCCGCAAGGGCCAGGCCTGGGGGCTGAAGACCATCGAGAGCTTTCACACCCACGGCACCCCGCCGGTGCGGCGCTGATGGCCCGGGTTGTTCGCGACATTCTGCGCGCCGCGCCCGAGACGATCGCAGCCTTGGGCGCGGCCGGGGTTGCAACCGTGCATGAGGCGCAGGGGCGCACCGGTCTGATGTCGTCGCGCATGCGGCCCATCCAACAGGATCTCGGCCTGGCCGGCAGCGCGGTGACGATTTCAGCGCCGCCGGGTGACAATTGGATGCTGCATGTTGCCATCGAGCAGCTTGCGCCAGGCGACATCCTGGTGCTCGCCCCAACCGCACCCTGCGACATGGGCTATTTCGGCGATCTTTTGGCGAGCTCGGCCATGGCGCGCGGTTGCCGGGCGCTGGTCATCGATGCCGGGGTGCGGGACACGCGTGATTTGCGCGCCATGGGATTTGCGGTCTGGTCGACGGCGATCTCAGCCCAGGGCACGGTCAAGGAGACGCTGGGCTCGGTGAATGTGCCGATCCTTTGCGCCGGGGCGGCGGTCGCCCCGGGCGATGTGATCGTGGCCGATGATGACGGGGTTTGCGTGGTGCCCCGCGCACAAACCGATGCGGTGCGCGCTGCGGCCGAGGCACGGCTGGCGGCCGAGAAGGACAAGCGCCAGCGTCTGGCGGCGGGCGAACTTGGCCTTGATCTTTATGCGATGCGGGACCGTCTGGCCGCCAAGGGTCTGCGCTATGAGTAAGGCGCCAGAGCCTTTGGGGTCGGAGCCTTTGGGGCAGGAGACTTTGGGGTCGGAGCGTTTGGGGTCGGCGCCCCTGGACCCCGGGGTCGTGGAGCCGAACGGCATCCGCGCCATGTGGATGCGGGGCGGCACGTCCAAGGGCGGGTACTTCCTGGCCGCGGATCTGCCAGCCGATCCCGCGGCGCGCGACGCGCTGCTTTTGTCCCTGATGGGCTCGCCCGATCCGCGCCAGATCGATGGAATGGGCGGTGCCGATCCGCTGACCTCAAAGGTCGCGCTGGTGCACCCATCCGCGCGCGACGGGGTGGATGTCGACTATCTCTTTTTGCAGGTCATGCCCGGCCAACCGGTTGTCTCCGCCGCTCAGAACTGCGGGAACATTTTGGCCGGGATTGGCCCTTTTGCCATTGAGCGGGGGCTTGTGCCGGCCCAGGACGGCGAGACCCCCGTCACGATCTACATGGAGAATTCCGGCCAGATCGCGGTTGCGCGCGTTGCCACGCCGGGGGGCCGGGTGCGCTATGCCGGTGCGGCCCAGATCGACGCGGTCCCGGGCACCGCAGCAGCGATCCCCATTGCATTTCGCGACACGGCCGGATCGTCTTGCGGCGCGCTCCTGCCAACGGGAGGACCCTGCGATGAGATCGACGGCGTCGCTGTGACGCTCATCGACAATGGCATGCCCTGCGTGATCCTGCGCGCCGTCGATCTGGGGGTTTCGGGCGCGGAGCCGCCCGCGGCACTGGAAGCCGACACCGCCCTGCGCGCAAAGCTCGAAGCGCTGCGCAGAAAGGCCGGGCCGATGATGCGGCTGGGCGATGTCGCGCAGGCCTCGGTGCCGAAAATGACGCTGCTGAGCCCGCCGCGGGCCGGCGGCGCCATTGCAACGCGCAGCTTCATTCCGCATCGCTGTCACAGCACAATCGGGGTGCTGGCCGCCGTCACCGTGGCCACGGCCTGCCTGACCCCGGGCGCGGTGGGCGCAGAACTTGCGGATATCCCCGAAGGCGCGCCCAAAACCCTGGCCATCGAGCACCCCACCGGCGCCCTCACAGTGCTGGCCCATCTGGACCGCGACGGCCAGATCGCGCGGGCCGAGGTGCTGCGCACGGCCCGCAAGCTGATGGATGGGGTGGTGTTCCCGCGGCCTTAGTCGGAACGGAAGGCCAGGTTTTCCCGGCTGAGCTCGGCCACGCTGCGCGCGCCCATCAGCTTCATGCCCCGCTCGATCTCGGCCCGCATCAGGGTCAGCGCGCGTTCCACACCGGGCTGTCCGGCTGCGGCCAGCGGGTAGAGATAGAACCGTCCTCCGCCAACCGCCTTTGCCCCCAGCGCCAGTGCCTTCAGCACATGCGTGCCACGCTGGATGCCGCTGTCCATGATCACGTCGAGCCGGTCGCCCACTGCCGCGACGATGGCCTCAAGCTGGTCGAACGGGGCGCGCGACCCGTCGAGCTGCCGCCCACCATGGTTGGAGATGACAATGCCGGTGCAGCCGATTTCGGCGGCCCGGCGCGCATCGGCCACCGACATCACGCCCTTGAGGCAGAACTGCCCGTCCCAAAGCGCGACCATCTGCGCCACATCGTCCCAATCCATGCCGGGATCCAGCATCTCGGTGAAATAGCGCCCGATCGACATCGCGCCGCCGCCCATATCGACATGCTCGTCAAGCTGCGGCAGCGCAAATTTCTCGTGGGTGACATAATTGATCCCCCACATCGGCTTCAGCGCGAATTGCGCCATCCCGCCCAGGGTCAGACGAAACGGGATCGAAAAGCCGGTGCGCAGATCCCGCTCGCGATTGCCGCCGGTGATGCTGTCAACGGTCAGCATCAGCACATCGATGCCGGCCTCTTTGGCCCGCTCGAGCATGGCGCGGTTCAACCCACGATCCTTGTGGAAGTAAAACTGATAGGCCT
>JBCDDO010000428.1:0-2776 GCA_039180245.1 Pseudomonadota bacterium
CATGTCTGTCATCACACAGCAACACTGCCGTCAGGGAAAGGAGATGTGGCGGCTTTAGCGCAGGAGCATTCATGACGCTCCTGGGGAGCGCGAAGAATGCTTCGCATAACGCTGCTGGGGGCTGCAAATGCAGTCGCCATCGGTCACGCGGCCTCCGACCAAACCGACATCGTCGGGTGGCATGCCATGGGCGGTGCGCTGGGCGATGCGGTCGATGAGTTCGCGACCCGGTCGCGGGGCTTGAGAGCGTCACCGAAGGCGAGCTGCGCATCAATGGCAGCCCGTGAAAGAGGTCGAGCCCGGCGATCGCAGCATCGCCATGGGGTTTCAAAACCACGCGCTCCATCCGCCTATGCTGATGCGCAAGAACCTCGCCTACGGGCTGACGAACCGCGGCACGCCAGGTGCTGAAATCCTGCGCAAGGTGGGCAAGGCGGCCAAGCGCCCGCAGATTGGCGAGTTTCTGGACCGCACGCCCAGCCAATTGTCCGGCGGGCAACGCCGGCGCGTGGCCATGGGCCGGGCCGTCAGGCGCGATCCCGCACTCTGTCTCTTCGACGAGCCGCTCTCCAATCCCGACGCCAAGCTGCGCAAACAGATGCGGCTCGAGATCAAAAAGCTGCGGCGCGAGCTTGGGGTGGCAGCCATCCATGTCACCCATGATCAGGTCGCGGCGATGACGCTCGTGGATCGGATCGTGGTGCTCAATCTCGGCGAGGTCGTCCCGCCTAGGTTTATGCACGCCCAGCCTCGATCTTCGTTGAAAGCTTCATCGGCGCACCGGCGATGAACATTCTGCCCGGCGAGATGGCTGGCGGCGCGCTGCAACTGGCCGGATATGCCAATCGACGGCCTGGCCTAAAGCGCTGTGAAGGTTGGCATTCGGCCCGAAAAAATGGTGCCGTCACACCAGGGCCTGCCTGCGCGGCTTGAGGCGGTCGAAGAGCTGCGCGCGACCCGACTGATGCATGACCGGCTGAACGACACGCCCCTTATCAGCACCGATGCCAGGCTGGTCGCCCCGGCTGCCTATTTCCGGGTCAGTGTGGCGCCCAAGATATCCGCCTCCGTAACCCCGTTGACGCGCCAGCCACTTCGCCCGGGCCCGGCGCCAACCGCAAAGGCGCGCGGCTTCTTCTTGGCACCAATACTCCCGCCGGAGGCGCCGACGCCGCCGTGCAAGCAGCATGTGGTCAGCCGGGCGCCTCACTGTGGCGTGCCGCCAAAAAATCGCGCAGATCCAGCACATCGCGCCGGTCGAGCGAAACATAGATCAGCCCCAGATTGGTCCGCTCCGCGATCATTTCGCCGGGAAAAGGCAGATAGCTCAGCTCGCGCGTGCCGAAACCGGGCGAGGCTGTCCCCATCTGCCAGGCGGTGACGATCTCCACATCCACCAGCTTCAGCGACGGCCCGCCCTGCGCATCCGGGCGCTCCAGCGGTACACCGGCCAGGCGCAGATAGGCCATCTTGTCGGCGGCCTGGCGAAACCCGTCGATGAACTGGTCGCTGAGCACCTGCAGCTCGGCGGCCATATCCTCGGGCTTGGCGTGGGAGTGCAGATGCTCGGCCGCATGGTTATGTCCGACATGACCGCCCACGATGTCATGGGGCATCGCCATCCTCCTTGGCAAAGACCGCAAGCGCGGTGTTCAGTCCGTTGATCGCTGCGGGAAACCCGCCATAAAGCGCCATCTGCCAGATCACCTCGGCAATCTCTTCGCGGCTCAGCCCAGCCTTGCGCCCGCCTGCTATGTTGACCCGAAGCTGCGGCGCGGTGTGCCCGCCCAGCGCGGTCAGCGCTGCGATCGTGGCCAGATAACGCGCGCGCAGCGCCAGCCCGGGCCGCGCATACTGCCGCCCATAGGCAAAATCGACCACGCTTTCGGCCATGCCGGGCAAGAGATGCCCATAGCGCGCCTCCAGTGCCGCCTCCATGCCCGGATTGAGCTCTTCGGAGAGTGTTCTGCCGGCGTCCAGACTGTCGCTCATTTCTTCGTCCCCGCCCGTGTGGTCCAGCGCGGCCCGTCCCGGGCCGGGTCATAATCGCCCATGGGCAGGCTGACGGGCTTGTCGATCAGCCCGCGATGCGCCCCCATCTTGCCGGCCGAGACCATGGAGCCCAGCACATCGACGATCACCCGTGTGCCCATCAGCGCGGTGATGTCGGAGGTGTCATAGGGCGGGCTGACTTCCACCAGCTCCATCCCGCAAATGCCCTCGGCCGCCACTTTGCTCGCCAGTGCCAGCGCCTCACGCGGCAGGAACCCGCCCGGCTCGGGCCAGCCCGTGCCCGGCACAAAGCCGCAATCGATGCTGTCGATGTCAAAGGACATATAGACCATATCGGCCCCGTCCCAGGCCATCTCCAGCGCCATCTCGGCGGTCTTGTCCAGCCCCATCTTCTCCATATCGCCCATGGTGATGATGTTGGTCTCGCGCGCGCGCGCCACCTTCACCGCCTCGCGCGGGACCTGCCAGCCACCGATGCCGACCTGAACCAGGTTCTTGGCCGGCACGTTCGGCAGGTTCGTCGCATGGAACCACGGCGTCGTATGCATCCGCTCATCGAGGTCCTTCTCCTGGATGTCGGCATGGCGGTCGAAATGCACGATCCCGATGGTCTTGGAGGTGCATTCGGCGATCCCCCGCACGCAGGGAAAGCCGATCGAATGATCCCCCCCGATGATGATCGGGGTCGAGCCGCTTGAAAACACGTGCGAAACGGCGCGGCTGATCTGGTCGAAGGTCTTTTCGATATTGCCGGGGATGGTGA
>JBCDDO010000429.1:0-2766 GCA_039180245.1 Pseudomonadota bacterium
ATGGGCCCGGCATCGAGGTGAAAGGCGGCGCAGTGCCCGAACCGGTCGAGATCCGCTACACGCTCGCAACCCTCAACCTCGCCTCGTTCTTTGCAGCGCGGCGGCGCGGATGGCGCTGGCTGATCAGCCTTGGGGCCGGAATGCTGTGGTTTGTCCTGCTCGTCGTCCTGGGCGGCGTGATCGGGCGGTTGGGCACGCCCGACCGCGAGGCGTCGGGCTATTTTAGCGGCGGGCTGAATACTGGCATTCTTCTCATGTGTTTGTCGGGCCTTGTCTTAATGGTCCGCCACAATCGGCAGATGTCCCGCGCTTGGAGAGATGCTCCGCTTGCACAGGGCGAGACCGTCATGCGCCTTGATGCGGCGGGCATTCGCATTGCCGGGCCGATGAGCATATCGGATTACAAATGGAGTTCGATCGTCCGGGTTCTTCCCGCGCGACGCGGCCTGACGCTGATGCTGGGTCGAACTGTGTTTCTCCCGGTGCCCAGCGATGGTCTGCCCGAGGGTATCGACCGACCCGAGCTCATGCGCCGTATCGAGATCTGGCGACAGACCGCCGCGGGCGCGCCTCCCGCATGACCGAGCCGGATGAGCGCGCGGCCTTGCCGGTGTTGCCATGATCGGCCGCGGCCTTCTTCTTGGACGAAATACTCCCGGGGGGTGCGGGGGGCAGGCAGCCCCCCGCCCCATCCAGCCAGCGCGAGGCCGCCCGCAATGAGCCTCCCCTTGGGTGTGATCCTTGCCGGCGGGCAGGCGCGGCGGATGGGCGGGCGCGACAAACCGCTGCTCACCCTTGCCGGGCAAGCGCTGATCGCCCATGTCGCGGCGCGGCTGGCGCCTCAGACGGCCGGCCTCATCATCAGCGCCAATGGCGACCCTGCCCGTTTTTCCGCGCTTGGCCTGACGGTGATCGCCGATGCGTCGCCGGGACAGGGGCCCTTGGGCGGGGTGTTGGCTGGGCTGCAGCACGCCCAGGCTCTGGGCCACCGATCCATCGTCACCGCACCGGCCGACACGCCCTTCCTGCCGCGCGACCTGGTGCGCGGGCTGCGCGCGGCCGCCTATGCACAGGACAGCGCCTTTGCCTATGCCGAAGGCCGCGTCGGCCCGGGCGCGTATGTGCCGCACCCGGTCTGCGCCTTATGGCCGGTGACGGCGCGTCCCATGCTGGAAGCTGCACTGGCCGACGGGCGGCGCGCCGTTGGTCCCGCGCTGGATGCGGCCGGCGCGGCCCGCATTGCATTTTCGGCCGCGCCACGCGATCCTTTCTTCAACATCAACACGCCTGAGGATCTGGCCCGGGCCGAGGATATGCTGGAGCGGTCGTGAAGGTCTGGGGCATTGCGGGCTGGAAAAACGCCGGCAAGACGACGCTGGTCGAGCGCTTGCTTGTCGCGCTGACGGCATCCGGTTTGCGGGTGTCGACGGTCAAACACACCCATCACGCGGTCGATCTCGACCGCCCGGGAAAGGACAGCTTTCGCCACCGGTCGGCCGGCGCGCAGGAGGTCATCGTGGCGAGCGGGGCGCGCTGGGCCTTGCTGCATGAGCTGCGGGGCGCGGCCGAGCCGCCGCTGCGGGATCTGTTGGCCCGTCTCGCGCCGGTCGATCTGGTCCTGGTCGAGGGCTACAAGCACGCCCCCCACCCCAAGATCGAAGTCTGGCGGGGCGGCGAGGCACCGATTGCGCTCACCGAGCCCTCGGTGCGGGCCGTGGCAAGCCCGGAGCCGCCGCCCGACATCGCCTGCCCCTGGCTGAGGCTGGACGACACGGACGCCATAGCCGCCTTCATCCGCCGCGAAACCGGGCTGGATTAGGCCGCTGGGCCGGGCGGCGAGGCGCCGGGATCACATCACTCGGAGGGATCGGAGGGCTCGGCCGCGGTGATGCCCAGCGGTTCGGGCAGGTCAAAGACCCCATGCACCCGCGCCAGCAGCATGAAGGCGCGTCCGGTGCGGGTGCCTGACAGGGCGTGGATTTCGACGTCGCGCGCTTCTTCGGCCATCCGGCGCAGCACCGGTTCGAACCGGCGAATGAAATGCAGCGTGGAATCGCGAAACACCGGATCGGTTTTCAGCCGACCGCGGACCAGCGCCAGGGCGGCCTCATCCTCGATCGCGGCCAGCGGCCGGACTTTCTCGCCGCGCTCGCCGGCGGCAAAGGCGATCCAGGCCTCGGGCGGCACATCCTCCGGGATCAGATCATCCATATAGATCCCGTCCTGGGACAGAAGCGTCAACACATCCTCGGCGGCCTGAATGCACTCACCCAATTGCCGGTCGCGCCGGGCATTGCGCAGCGCGCGGAAGCCTTCGCGGTCATCCGGGTCGCGCGGGAAAGCCAACGCCCGCAAAATTTGGGTCCAATCGAGGGGCGGCAGGTCCGGCAGATCGGCCTGCGAAAGAGGCAAGCCCGGCTGGTCGCTGTCGGCTGCGCGCGCCTGGCTGGCCTGATAGCGGCGCAGCCGCACCAAATCATCGTCGATTTCGCGGCGCTCCAACAGCGCCACCAGCGCCCGTTCGGAGTTCTGTTGCTGATGCTCGATGCGCAACAAAAGCTCGGCCAGGGCCGTGCGCTCCTCATCGGCGGTGCCCAGGGTGCGGGCCTCCAGCCGGGTGAGCGTGCCCTGGATCTCGTCGCGCTCGGCCGCCGCGGCCACCCGCTCAGCCCGCAGGCGGCGATTGTCCGTGGCAACGGCGGCGGCCTTGTCCTCCATCCGCTTGAGCGCATCGCGCAGCTCTTCACGCTCGCGCTGGGTCGAGGC
>JBCDDO010000430.1:0-2763 GCA_039180245.1 Pseudomonadota bacterium
CAAAAGGGCCATCTCGCCGACAATATCGTTCTGCCCAAGCTGTGCAACGGTGGTTTCCCGACCGCCAATGGCGATGATCACGGCGGCCTTGCCCTCAAGCAACACAAAGGCGGCATCGCCCTCATGCCCCTGCATCATCAGATCCTCGCCATCGTGAAAGGTACGCGCCTCGGCCATCAGCGCCAGAAGCTTGAGCTGGGCCTGATCGACACCTCGAAACAACGGCGATGCCGACAGGATCTCGGTTTCTTGAGTGAGCATCATGATCCTCCCGTCCCGTCCCGGCGGATGCTCTCGTCTCCGCCCTTGTGCAACCGATCCGGCCGCGACAGCGGCTCCAACCGACCGGCGGTGATACGATAGGCGGCGTCGGCTTCGCGGACGATGTCCGACTGGCCCGAGCCAATGACGATGGCCGCGTCCGGCAGATGCTGTCGGATTGCGCGGCGGATGGCCTGGCTGTCTTCGCCGCCATCATCGACGATGCCGTCCAAGACCAGCAGCGCCGGCCGGCTGAGCAGGGCCCGGGTGAGCCCGAGCATCCGCCGCTGGGTGGCAGAGAGGTTGTTGCCGCCAAAGGTGACCTCGGTGCGCAGCCCCGCGCGCAGCACGAAATCATGCATGTCATGCTGGATGAGGGCATCGTCGAGCCGCGATTCCACCGGCGGCTTTGCGTCGCGGCGGTCGATCCGGGGGCGCCCGCACAGGATGTTTTCGATCAGCGGGACACCGGGGACATACCCGTCGCCGTCAAAATAGCTGAACGGGCGCAGCGGGCGGTAGGCCTTGCGCAGGTCCGACCGGGCCGCGACCAGGCGCGCCCGCAGGCCGGCATCGTCGATCACCCCAAGCCGGTGCCGTTGCGGCACGATCTGCAGGCCCAGCCTGACCAGCTTGTCACGATCCGCCCGGCCCAGACGCCGCGCACCGCGTCGCGCCCGCGTGACGATGCCCGAAACCTCCTCACGCTCGGAGGGCTCGATCAGGCCGATGCGGTCCAAAAGCCGGGTGCCCTCGGCAAGGCCCGCGGTGAGCTCGGTGAGCACCCGCGCCGCGGCCAACCCGATTTCGGCGACCTCCATCTCGACGCCGGCACTGCGCAATGCGCGCTTGACCGCGGGGTCATGGGCAAAGCGGTGGGGCGAGATCGGGCTGTCAGGCACACCAAAAAAGAGGTTCTCGGCCAGCGAGAAATTCTCCAGATAACGCGAGCGGTCCCAATGTTCGACCAGGCCGTCAAGCTTGGCAAAGGCGTTTGTCTTGGCAATCGAGTTTCGTGCGCTGAGCGCGGAGCGGGCAAGCTCGGGCTCGCGCAGCGGATCGATCGAAATCGTCAGCCCCCGCGCATAAAGCTCGCGCTCAAGCCCCAAGGCCGTGAGGGTTTCGACCGCCTGCGCATCGAAGGCCGCGGCACCCTCAAGCCCCACACGGGCATAATCGACCCAATCCACATCGGGGCTTTCGGCCAGCGTTCCGGTCAGACGGGCTTCCTTTACACGTTTGGCCCAATCCTCGGGCTCGGCGCCAGCGCCCGTGTCGCCCAGCAAGCCATAGGCCACATTCTCGCGCAGCGTGCCGCGGATCATATGCGGCGTGCGGTTGACATAGGCGATGTCGCGCATCGCCCGGGTCAGAAACTCCGGACCGCCACCCGTCTCGCCACCCGTCTCGCCACCCGTCTCGCCACCCGTCTTGGCAGCCGGGTCGAGGCGGCTGTTCTGGCCCCCGCCAAGACTGAGGCGAAACTCGCCCGATGACGGCACCAGCAGACCCGCACAAAGCCGCATCAGCTCGGGCCGGCCGCTTTCCTCCTCGCCGATGATCAGGGTCAGGCTGCCGGCCGGCAGGCTGAGGGCGATGTCCTGCAGGGTTTGCGCGGGCGGGTCGCCGGCCCGGATCCCGGCAAGCGTCACCGTCCGACCGTCCAGCGCCACCGGCTCCTGCGGCTCTTCAAGCCGTGCGTTTCCGAAGACCTGCAGCACCGCGTCATAGCGGGCCGAGATGTCCGACAGGCTTTGATAATAGTTCAGCAACTCGCGCCACGGCGCGGCGATGTCCTTATAGGCGGCCAGGATCGCGACGAGCGCGCCCAGATCCATGCGCCCTTCGATGACGAGATACCCGCCAAAGCCGTAAAAGAAAAACGGGGTTATGTTGTTGAAAATGTTGTTCAGAAACTTGATCGCATATTTCAAAAGGAAAATTCGGTAGCGGTAGTTGAAGTTAAAATAGAGCCGCTCGGAAAGCCGCGCAAGATGCCATTGCCGTGCATCGGCAAGCCGCATTTCCTCGATGCCCGTTACCGTCTCGGAAATGTCGGTCGTCATCTGGCGGACATTGCGGATGCGCCGCTGCACCAGCCGCACGACGACCCGCTGGATTTTGGGAATGATGTAGGCCTGCACCGGAAAGAGCACGATCGCAGCAAGGCCAAGCACCGGATCCTGCGCGACGATAAAGCCCAGATAGACGACGAGCTGGCCACCGACATAGACCGGCGTGGCGATGATCTGACCGGCAAATCCGCCGATCGGCTCGACCTCGGCGGTCACGACCTGCACCACCTCGCCGGGGCTGGTGCTGCGCAGCCGCTTGAGCGGCAGGCGCGACACCCGGTCATAGATGGTGTAGCGCATGCGGCGCAGAATGCGTTCGCCCGTCAGCCCTTTCGAGATGTTGATGTAGAACTTCACCCCATTGTTGGCAAAGATCAGAACGATCAAAATCCCACATAAAAGAAAGAGATAGGGGAGCTGTTCGAAC
>JBCDDO010000431.1:0-2750 GCA_039180245.1 Pseudomonadota bacterium
AGCTGGGCTGGGGCGGTTGGTGGTTCTGGGACCCGGTCGAGAACGCCTCCTTCATGCCCTGGCTGGTCGCCGCGGCGCTCTTGCATTCGGCAATCGTTGTGGAAAAGCGCGAGAGCCTGAAGAGCTGGACTGTGCTGCTTGCCATCCTGGCCTTCTCGTTCAGCCTGATCGGCACATTCATCGTGCGCTCGGGCGTGATCACCTCGGTCCATGCCTTTGCCTCGGATCCCACGCGCGGCGTGTTCATCCTGGCCATTCTGGTGGTGGCCATCGGCGGGGCGCTCACACTCTATGCCTGGCGGGCGCCGATGCTGGCCTCAAAGGGGGTGTTCTCGCCGGTCAGCCGCGAATCGGCGCTGGTGATCAACAACCTGCTGCTCACGGTCTCGGCGCTGGTGGTCTTCATCGGCACGATGTGGCCGCTGATTGCCGAATACACGACCGGCGCGAAGGTCTCGGTCGGGCCGCCCTTCTTCGAGCTCACCTTCACCCCCTTCATGATCGGCCTCGCCGCGGTGCTGCCGATCGGCGGCATGCTCGCCTGGAAGCGCGGCCAGATGCGCCGGGTGCTGCGGCCGCTTTTGCCCGCGCTGGGATTGGCCCTGGCGCTGGGCGGGCTGGTCTGGGCGGTGCAGACCGGGCGTAGCCTGGTGGCACCGATTGGCATCGCCCTGGCGGTATGGCTGGTTGCCGGTGTGCTGGTCGACCTGGCCGAGCGCGCCAAGCTGGGCCGCGCCGGGCTGGCCGAAAGTTTGCGCCGGCTGATCAATCTGCCGCGCGCTGAATGGGGCAAGGCCACCGCGCATGCCGGGCTGGGCCTGATGATCTTTGGCATTGCGGCAATCACGGCGTGGGAAAGCGAGGATGTGCGCGTGATGCGGCTGGGCGACCAGGCCGATATCAGCGGGTATCAGATCCGGTTTGATGCGGTTGAGCGCCTGCCGCTGGGCACCGATTTCGTGCAACCCGCCTGCGGGCATGTCGAACCTTCGGGCTTTGGCATCGTCTCGGTGCTCTTTCAGGAAACCGGGGCGCGCAATTTCATCACCGATCTGGGCCGCTTTACGATCCTGCGCAACGGGCGTGCGCTTGCCCAGCTTTGCGCCGAAAAGCGCAACTATGTGGTGCAGCGCATGCCGACCACCGAGGCGGCAATCGACAGCGGGCTGACTCGCGACATCTACATTGTGCTGGGTGACCGGCAGCTGCGCGGCGGCTGGGCGGTGCGCACCTACATCAAGCCCTTTGCCAACTGGATCTGGATCGGGGCCTTGGTGATGAGCCTGGGCGGCCTGATCAGCCTGACCGACCGGCGCTACCGGGTCGGTGCACCGGCACGCCGGGGCGCGGTGTCAAAGGCGGTGCCGGCGGAATGAGGCGCGCGGGGCTGATCCTTGCCTGCCTGCTCGCGCCCTGCATGGCCGCAGCGGTGCAGCCCGATGAGATCCTGCCCGATGCGGCGCTCGAGGCACGGGCGCGGGACATCTCCAAAGAGCTGCGCTGCCTGGTTTGCCGCAATGAAAGCATTGACGAGTCAAACGCCGATCTAGCGCGCGATCTGCGTCTGGTGGTCCGCGAGCGTCTTGTTGCCGGCGACAGCGACGATGCAGTCAAGCAGTATCTTGTTGCCCGGTATGGCGAATATGTGCTGCTGCGGCCGACGGCATCGGGCGCCAATCTGGTGCTGTGGCTGGCCGGGCCGGCACTTCTGCTCCTGGGCGGGGCCATGGCCGCGGCGTTTTTGCGCCGGCAGCGCACCGCGCCGCCCACAGCCGCGCTCAGCGCCGAGGAAGAGGCCAAGCTGGCGCGGCTTTTGGACGATGACAGGCCCCCGCGCTGACCGATCGTGGGGTTTCGCCGGCGGGTCGCCTTGCCTATGCTCAGACCTTCAAAGCAGGAGGCGCCAATGAGCTATGAGACGATTTTTTATTATGTTGCGGCAGATGTCGCGACGGTCACGCTCAATCGGCCCGACCAGCTCAACGCGATGACGGGTCAAATGCGAGCCGATCTTCTGCATGCGCTGCGCCGTGCGCCAAACGAGGCACGGGCGCTTGTGCTGACCGGCGCCGGGCGGGCGTTTTGTTCCGGCCAGGATCTGGGCCAGCGCGAAACCACCGCCGACATCGATCTGCAGCGCGCGCTGTTGGAGGAGTTTCACCCGCTGATCGAGGCGTTGGCCCACTGCCCGGTGCCGACGATTGCTGCGGTAAACGGCCCGGCCGCCGGTGCGGGGGCCAATCTGGCGCTTGCCGCCGATGTGGTGATCGCCGCGCAAAGCGCCTATTTCCTGCAGGCCTTTGCCCGAATTGGCCTGATCCCCGATGCCGGGGGCACCTATTGGATGCCGCGCTCAATGGGTTTGGCCAAGACCATGGGTGCCGCGCTTTTTGCCGAAAAGATCACCGCCGATCAGGCCGATGAATGGGGGTTGATCTGGCAATCGGTCCCCGATGCGCGGTTCTCGGAGGAGGTTGCGGATCGGGCAACCGCCCTGGCCAAGGGGCCGACCCGGGCCTATGGGTTGATGAAAGAGGTGATCCGGGCGAGCTTTTCCAATGATTTGGAGGCGCAGCTTGGCAGCGAAGCCATGGCCCAGGGTCAGGCGGGCCGGACGGAGGATCATGTCGAAGGGTTGCTCGCCTTTCGCGAGAAGCGGCCGCCATCCTTTCAAGGCCGCTGACAGCCGGAGGCGCCTCAGCCCTCACCCGGCTCCAGCATGACGCGCCTCAGCCCTCACCCCGATCCGC
>JBCDDO010000432.1:0-2741 GCA_039180245.1 Pseudomonadota bacterium
ATCGCGTCTGGTGCGGCGCTGACAGGCCAGCCCGATGGGTAAGTCCGATGGGTAAGTCCGGGCGCTGCCGCCCCGTTGTCCGGGCGGCTCGGGCAACGGGTGATTGCCCAACCACCCGTTAGTTGCCAGAGACCAGGCCAACGATCTTTGGCACATCGCGCCGGCCAGCCCTGCGGGGGCCAATCCGGCGGGGCCAATCCTGCGGGAGCCAGTCCTGCGGGGGCCAATCCTGCGGGGGCCAATCCTGCGGGGGCCAATCCTGCGGGAGCCAGTCCTGCGGGAGCCAGTCCTGCGGGGGCCAATCCCGCGGGGGCCAATCCTGCGGGGGCCAGCGGGCGGGTCAGTAGCTGTAGTCGCGGTATAGGGGTGCGAAATCGCCCTGCCATGTGTCGCGGTGCAGGCGTAGCAGCTCTTCGGCCGGGGTTTCGCCGCGCTCCACAATGTCATGCAGCGCATTCAGGAAATGGGTCTCGTCTGGCAAGAGCCCCCCTGCTCCCTGGCAGCCGCGCAGCGCCAGTCCGGCCTCGGCCACAGCCAGCACCTCGCGCGCGATGTCGCGCAGGCTGCGGCCCTGGATCTCGGCCTTCAGCCCCTTGACCGAGGCGTCCACACGCAACTGGGCGCGCTCTTCATCGCTCCAGCCCTTGCAGATGTCCCAAGCGGTGTCGAGCGTGCTTTGCTCATAGATCAGCCCGACCCAGAAGGCTGGCAGGGCACAGAGGCGGCGCCAAGGGCCGCCATCGGCACCGCGCATCTCGATAAAGCGCTTGATCCGCGCCTCGGGAAAGATGGTGGTCAGATGATCGGCCCAGTCGCTGAGCGTGGGTTTCTCGCCCGGAAGCGCGGGCAATTTTCCGTCCAGAAAATCGCGGAAGGACTGGCCCAGCGCGTCGATATAGCGGCCGTTGCGGTAGACAAAATACATCGGCACATCGAGCGCGTACTCCGCATAGCGCTCAAAGCCGAACCCGTCTTCGAACACGAAGGGCAGCATGCCCGTGCGATCGGCGTCAAGATCGCGCCAAATCCGGCTGCGCCAGCTCAGATGCCCGTTCAGGGAGCCCTCAAAGAAGGGCGAATTGGCAAAAAGCGCCGTGGCCACCGGCTGCAGCGCCAGGGCCACGCGCAGCTTCTTGACCATGTCGGCTTCCGAGCCGAAATCGAGATTAACCTGCACAGTGCAGGTGCGATACATCATCTGGGTGCCATGGGTGCCAACCCGGTCCATGTATCCCGTCATCAGCGCATAGCGCCCCTTGGGCATGACGGGCATCTGCGCATGGGTCCATTCGGGGGCGGCCCCCAGACCGATGAAGCCCGCCCCGATGGCATCGGCCACGGCCTTGACCTCGGCCAGATGCTCGTTGACCTCGTCGCAGGTCTGATGGATCGTCTCGAGCGGCGCGCCCGACAGTTCCAACTGTCCGCCGGGTTCCAGGCTGATATTGGCCGCACCACGCTTGAGGCCGATCAGCTCGCCCGCTTCGCGCAGCTCTTCCCAGCCGAACCGGTCGCGCAGGCCCTCCAACATGGCGCGCACCGAGCAGGCCCCGTCATAGGGCAGCGGCATGCGGGTCGCCAGGTCAAAGCCGAACTTCTCATGCTCGGTTCCGATCCGCCAGGCATCCTTGGGTTTGCAGCCCTCGGCCAGATAGCCGGCAAGCTGTGCGTGATCCTCGATCGGACCCCCGCCCTCTTGGGGTATCGACAAAATGCCCGTCCTTTCTCGCCGGCAAACTTCGGGGTGATTAAGTGCAGCCTGTGCCCGAGACAAGGCCCGCTGTGATCAACCCTGTTTTTCCCAGACCGTGTACCGGGCCGTGTAGGGCTCGGACATCACCGCCGCGACGGCGTCCCAATCGATGCCTGCGAGCGGCGCGAAGGCGTCGTAAAGCTGCTCGGCGCCGGCGGCATGGGCAGGGATTTCGAGCACCCGGCCATCGCCGATCAATCGCCAGATGGCATCGCTGTCGATGGTGTCGGGGATCGGCGATGGGTCGACATCGAGCTCAATGCGCTCGATCTGGGCCACATCAATCACCCCGCCCGGCAAGGGGCCGATGGCCGGGCCGAAGAAACTGATCCGCCGCTCCACAACCGTCACGAGCCCCGGCGCCGTGATCGGGCCGGAGAGGCGCACGCGGCGGATCTCGCCCAGCGTCAGGCCAACGGCCAGGGCCAGGACCACGGCAATGCCGACAAGAGCGGGCCAATGGCCCGAGGTGAGCCATGGCCAGGCCGAATAGGTGGCCCCGACAGCAAGGGCTGCCGGCCAGAGCGCCAGGGCCCAACGCTGCCAGGCCGGCCGTGTCGATGGACCGCGCAGGCTCATTCCGATCCCAGCGGGTGCCAGGGCGGACCGCCCGTCTCGGCCGGGTCCCGCCAATCATAGGGCGCGCGGATCGGCTCAAAGCGCATGCTGCGAAAATCGCGGATCAGGTCCAGCCCGTCGGCCGTGCGCCGGTAAAGCTGCCCGCCCTGGGTGTCAAAGCGATCGAGCGGATTGCCCTGTCGCCCTGGTCGTGCCGTGCGGCCCAAAAGCCAGTCGCGCACCGGTTTTTCAAAGGCCGCCGGCTGGCCATTGGCGCGGCGCAGCCCGGTGGTGCAGCCCTTGCCCGGCTCGCCCTGCCAGACCCGGACCAGACCCTCGCCGCGGCCGATCTGATCCTCGCCGCCAAAGGCCTGGAAATGCGCGTTGTCGAAAAACCGCCCGCCGCCGCCCCACGCATCGCCTTGGGCAA
>JBCDDO010000433.1:0-2719 GCA_039180245.1 Pseudomonadota bacterium
ACCGGCCCAGCCCCAGAACGGCGACGCGGCTCCCCTGATATCCACGCACCGGGATCATGCCGCCCCTCCTCCGCTCTGCGCCTGTTCCAGATGGCCTGCCCGCGCGGCGGCAGGTGCTTTGGGCAGCAGCGCCCGGCCATAGCTCGCAGCGCAGTGACGGGCCTCCAGCGCTCGGCACTTCGCCGCAAGCTCGGCCAGGCCATGGCGCCGTTCGCGGTCGGTCACAAAGATCTCGGGCCAGGGCAGCGCCATGTCGCCCGCAGCACGCTCGACGCGAAGCACCGCACGGCCCGCCTCCTTCGCCACCGCCCAGCCATGCCGGGCCATTTCGGCCAGCAAGGTCGACGTCCCGCCACCCGAACAGGTGGTGCTCACAATGCGGCAGGGTACGGCCATACCTGCCCCGTCAGCGAAGCTTCAGCGTGGCAAGCCCGATCAGCGCCAGGATCAGCGAGATGATCCAAAACCGGATCACGATGGTGCTCTCGGCCCAGCCGAGCTTTTCGAAATGATGGTGGATCGGGGCCATCAAAAACACCCGTTTGCCGGTGCGTTTGTACCAGGCGACCTGGATGATGACCGAGAGCGCCTCGACCACGAAAAGCCCGCCCACGATGGCCAGCACGATCTCATGTTTGGTGGCCACGGCGATGGCTCCCAAAGCGCCGCCCAGCGCGAGCGAACCGGTATCGCCCATAAAGACCGCTGCCGGCGGGGCGTTGTACCACAAAAACCCCAGCCCACCGCCGATCAACGCAGCGGCAAAGATTGCAATCTCGCCGGTGCCGGGGACGTAATGCACGTCGAGATACTCGGTGAAATCGACCCGCCCCACGGCATAGGCAATCGCGCCCAGCGTGCCGGCCGCGATCATCACCGGCATGATCGCCAAGCCGTCGAGCCCATCGGTGAGGTTCACCGCATTGGCCGCGCCCACGATCACGATCATTGCAAAGGGCACAAAGAACCAGGACAGGTTGAGCAGAAGATCCTTGAAGACCGGGAAGGCGAGCATGCCCGCAAGGGTCTCTGGCTGCAGGCTCATCGCCCAGACCGCCGCGATCAGACCCACAACCAGCCCCAGCCCGAACCGGATACGGCTTGAGACGCCTTTGGTGTTGTATTTCGTCACCTTCAGAAAATCATCGGCAAAGCCGATCGCGCCGAAACAGAAGGTCACGAAGAGGATCATCCAGACATAGCCATTGTCCCAGCGCCCCCACAGAAAGGTCGAGACCAGCACCGCGCCCAGGATCATCACCCCGCCCATGGTCGGCGTGCCGGCCTTGGCCACGATATGGCTTTCGGGCCCATCCTCGCGGATCGGCTGGCCCTTTTTTTGGTAGCGGCGCAGCATGTCGATGATCGGCCGGCCGAAGATGAAGCCAAACAGCAGCGCCGTGAAGAACGCCCCGCCGGCCCGGAAGGTGATGTAGTTGAAGAGGTTGAAGAACCCGCCGCCTTCCGAAAGCGGGGTCAGGAGAAAATGGAGCATTCAGATCTCCTCGCGCGGGCCGTCCGGTCGGACGGTTCCCATGCGCCGCAGGGCCTCGACCACACGGCTCATCCGTGCGCCAAGGCTGCCCTTTATCATGACCACATCGCCCGCATCGACCAAGCGGGCAATGCGTTCGGCCAGGCTGGTGCTGGTGTCATGCCATTCGCCGCGCCGGCCGGCGGGCAGTTTTTCATAAAGCGCACGCATGCGCGGCCCCGCGCAATGAACCCGGTCGATCGCCCGCATCGCAGGATGGGCGACCAGCGCTTCATGCGCCGGACGCTCGATCGCACCCAGCTCCAGCATGTCGCCCAAAATGGCGATGCGCCGCCCGCGTCCGACGCGCCCTTCGCCGTTGCGCGGTGTGGAGGCGGCCAAGAGCTCCAGTGCCGCGCCCATCGATGCGGGGTTTGCGTTGTAGCTCTCATCAATGAGGGTGACCGCGCCTTCCAGACCGCCTGCGCCCAGACCGATGGCAAGGCGCGTGCCGCGCCCCTCGGGCGCCTGCCATCCGGCCAGGGCCACCGCGGCGCGGCCCAGATCGGCGCCGGCGGCTTGCACCGCGCCCAAGCAGGCCAAGGCGTTGAGCGCCAGATGCCGCCCCGGAGAGCCGAGCTTGAAGAGCATCTCGCGACCAAAGGCACGGGCGGCGATGGTGGTTGCATGCGCCTCCACACCAACCTGGCGCAAGGCCAGTTCGGGCCGTCCGGCGCTGCCGAACCGGATCGGGTGCGCACCGGCCCGGCGCGCGGCGCGCAGCAGCACCGGATACATCTCGATGTCACGGTTCAGCACAGCTTTGCCGCCCGGCGCCATGCCCGCAAAGATCTCGGCCTTGGCCCGGGCAATGCCGCGGATGTTGGCGAAGTTCTCAAGATGCACGGCGGCCACGGTGGTGATCAGCGCCACATGCGGCTGCGTTAGTTGCGAGAGCGGGGCGATCTCGCCGGCATGGTTCATGCCGATCTCGACCACGGCATAGCGGGCATCGGGCGGCAGGGCGGCCAGGGTCAGCGGCACGCCCCAATGATTGTTATAGCTCTTTTGGGAGGCGTGGACCCTGCCCTGCGGCGCCAGGGCCGTGCGCAACATCTCCTTGGTGCCGGTCTTGCCGACCGAGCCGGTGACGCCGATGACTTTAGCCCTGCTGCGCGCCCGCGCCGCTGTGGCCAGCGCATGCAGCCCCGCCATGACATCCGGCACCAAAAGCAGCGGGGCGTC
>JBCDDO010000434.1:0-2694 GCA_039180245.1 Pseudomonadota bacterium
CCCCGGCTCTGCCCCAGAGGCGGCGCCAGATGCGGCCCCCGACACGGCCTGCCCGGCTTTCTCGGAATAGGTGCGGTCGCGGTCGGCCATGCGGGTGGTGTCCATGACCAGGCAGACATCGACCGTGTTGAATTCCACATCGGCATAGGCGCCGTCACCGACAAACCCGCCAAGGCGCAAATAGGCCTTGATCAGCGCCGGCACCGCTTTCATGGCACGCGTGGGTGAGATCGCCTCGCGCGGCATCCGGTTCATCTCGACGAAATGGTCCGGCAGCGTGCGCACACGCAGATCGGCGGGTGCAAGATGATTGTGCCACAGATAGGAGAGCGGCTCGGCCAACGGTTCGGGATCGGCGCCATGGAAGCTGGCCACACCGAACATGACCTCGATCTCATGGCGGATGACATAGCCCGCCAGCGCCGACCACAAAAGATGCATCGCGATCCCGCCGCGGTAATCGGGATGCACGCAGGACCGCCCCAGCTCAACCACCCGCCGCGGACCGGTCAGGAGCTTGTCCAGATCATACTCGGTGGCCCCATAAAACCCGATGCCGGCCCGCGCCACATCGCCGCGCATCAAGCGATAGACGCCAACGACCCGATCCAGGGGGTTCTCCAGCTCCAGGGCATTGTCGATCAGGATCAGATGGTCGAAATGCGGGTCGAACCGGTCGCGCTCGAGGCGAAGTGCGGCATCGCCCGGATCCGGCGTCGCGCCCATTTCTTCAACAAACACGCGGTATCGCAGGCGTTGCGCCGCGGCGATCTCAGCCTCGTCCTGTGCGATCCGGGCCGTGTAGCGCTGATAGTCGATCTGGATCACCTGGCCTCGCGGGGCTCCGCCTTCTTGCGCCATCAGGCAGGGCAACCTAGTCACCGCAAACGCTTTAAGCAACAGGGAGGGCGACGCACGGGGCATTGCGCCACGATTAACCTCGCTTTAAGTTCCGAGGCAGAGGGTCACGGCCAGCCGGCGCCTTGGGGTCCGGCGCCGGGCTCGACGTCAAGTGTGATCCGCGCACCGTCGATCAGCACTTTGCCGGCATGTTCAAAATTGACGGTAATTCGATCGCCGATGATCGATTGCACCTGGCCAAGGCCCCAGTCGGGCGCGTGTGGATTGCGTACCAGAGATCCGATTTCTAGAAACTCGTTCATGTCCAGTATCGCCCCTGCTGCCGCTGTCCAAAGGGGGGTCGTGCTGGTCAGGAGGCTGCGCCGTGACCCAGGCAAGCGACCCGTTGCAGGATGACACCACCGCGCTGGCCGAGCTCGTCTCCTCGCGTCTGTGCCATGATTTGATAAACCCGGTCGGCGCAATCGGCAACGGGGTGGAGCTGCTTCAATCGCTGGTGCCGGGCTCGCCCGAGCTCGATTTGATTGCTGAAAGCACCGGCATGGCCACTGCCAAAGTGCGGTTCTTTCGCATCGCCTTTGGCGCGGCGCGATCCAGCGAGACCATCGAAGCGGCGGTGATCGACGACATCCTGGCCGGGGTCTATGCCTCGGGACGCTTGCGGATCAACTGGACGCCCCGAGCGCTGCACCGGCCCGAGGCACGGCTCTTGTTTCTGGCGATCCTATGCGCTGAATCGGCCCTTCCGGCAGGCGGAACCTTGGGGATCGACATCGCCCCGCCGCGGCTCTCCATCCAGGCCATGGGGCGCCGGACCCGGTTCGAAACACCGCCCTGGTCGCATCTGCTGGACGGCACGCAAATCGAAGGCTGCAGCTCGGCCCAGGTTCATTTCCTGTTGGTGCGGCGCTTCCTCTCCGTCGAAGGGCGCAGCGCCAAGCTCACCGAACGCGACGATGGGTTCGAACTCGACTTCCAGCCCGGCTGAGCGCCGCACCTGCTCTAACTTCCAGCCCGGCTGGGCGCCGCACCGGCGCCCAACCCGGATGCCCGCCCCGCCGGCGCACCGGCGCTGACGTCAAACCCGGATGCCCGCACCGCCGTCGCACCTGTCGCGGCTTTCGGCCTGTGCCCCGGCGCCCCTGCCCCTGCCCCTGGCCCTGGCACGCGATCCCGCATCAAACGGGCGAAAGCCCGGCGCGAAACCTGCGCATGTTGTCGCGGTAGCGCGCCGCACTTTCCAGCAATCCCGCCTGCTCGTCATCGCTGAGCTGTCGCACGACCTTGCCCGGCACGCCCAAAACCAGCGCACCGTCCGGGATCTCCTTGCCCTCGGTCACCATCGCCCCCGCGCCGATCAGCGCGCCGCGCCCAATCACCGCGCCGTTCATGACCGTGGCGTTCATGCCCACAAGCACGCCATTGCCGATGGTGCAGCCATGCAAGAGCGCCTTGTGGCCGATGGTGCAGTCGCGCCCCACCGACAAGGGGCAGCCGGGATCGGTGTGCATCACCGCGCCGTCTTGAACATTGGAGCCTTCGCCGATCACGATCGGTTCGTTGTCACCGCGCAGCACCGCATTGAACCAGACGCTGGCGCCGGTCATCAGCATCACCCGCCCGATCAGCCGCGCCCCAGGCGCCACCCAGATATCGCCATCGGCCGGCAGCACAGGTGTCGTTCCATTGAGCGCGTAAAGCCCCTCGACGGCGCTCTCGGTCATTGCGTCCTCCCTTCGAATTCGCGGTTGAGCGATTGCACCCGCACCACCAGCCCCGAACTGCGGGCGGTCGTGACGGCCGAACGCCTGCGCCGGACCCGCAATCCGGGGC
>JBCDDO010000435.1:0-2675 GCA_039180245.1 Pseudomonadota bacterium
GGCATTCGGCATTCCAATAGGGCGCGCCCAAGCCCACAAAGGCGGGCACCAGGGTGACATCCTGGCCAGGGTCCGCGGCCTCGGCCAGGGCTTGCGTCTCGTTTGCCGCCGCAACGACGCCCAGACCGTCGCGCAGCCATTGCACAACCGCGCCGGCCACAAAAATCGCCCCCTCCAGCGCATAAGTGGTCTGACCGTCAAGCTGGTAGGCAATGGTGGTGAGCAGCCGATTGCGGCTGGCAACCGGCGTGTCGCCGGTGTTGAGAAGCGCAAAACAGCCCGTCCCATAGGTCGATTTCAGCATCCCGGGCCGAAAGCAGGCCTGCCCGATCGTGGCTGCCTGCTGGTCGCCCGCCACGCCCAAGATCGGGAGGGCCCGGCCGAACAGCGCGGGATCAGTGGTTCCGAAATCGCCGGCGCAATCGCGCACTTCGGGCAGCATCGCGGCGGGGATGTTCAGCAGCGCGAGGATCTCGTCATCCCATGTGCCGGAGCGGATGTTGTAGAGAAGCGTGCGCGCCGCATTGGTGGCATCGGTGACGTGGGCCTTGCCGCCTGTCAGGCGCCAGATCAGATAGCTGTCGACGGTGCCGAAGAGCAGCTTGCCATCCTCGGCCAGGCTGCGCGCACCCTCGAGCGTATCGAGAAGCCAGGCGAGCTTGGTGCCCGAAAAATAGGGGTCGAGCAGCAGGCCGGTGCGCTCGGTGATCATCGGCTCATGCCCGGCCGCGCGCAGCTTCGCGCAAAGCGGCGCGGTGCGCCGGTCCTGCCAGACGATGGCATTGTGGATCGGCCGCCCGGTGTCGCGCTCCCAAACCAGGGAGGTTTCGCGCTGATTGGTGATGCCGATGCCGGCGATATCCTCCCCGCCCTCCAGCGCCGTGCGGGCCGTGGCCAGAACGCTGGACCAGATCTCCTCGGGGTCGTGCTCGACCCAGCCCGATGCGGGGAAATGCTGGGTGAACTCCTGCTGGGCCACCGATTTGGGCCGCAGATCCGGGCCAAACAGAATCGCCCGGCTTGAGGTTGTGCCCTGATCGATGCTCAGAATATGCGTCATGCGCCTCCCCCCGGCTTTTGATGGTCTTTGCGCAGGGTCATAGCCGAGCCCGCGGCGGCAGGCTACTCCGCGGCGCTGGGGCGAAGGGCGTCGGGGCCGGACGCGTTCTGTACGGCGGCCATAAAGGCGTCGAGCCGCGCAATCTCATCGGGCTCCAGGCGAAGGCCGAGCTTAGAGCGGCGCCAGACGACATCCTCGGCGGTTCGGGCGTATTCATGCGCCATCAGCCAGGTCACCTCGGCTTCGGTCAGTGTCGCCCCGAAGGCCGCGCCAAGATCCGCCGCACCGCGCGCATCGCCCAGGATCGCCTGTGCCTCGGTGCCATAGGCCCGCACCAGCCGGCGCGCCCAGCGTTCGTCGAGAAACGGGTAACGCTCGCGCAGATTGGCAATCAGCCCAGGCACCCCCTTGACCGGGAAATCTCCACCCGGCAGCGCAACCCCGGCGGTCCAGTCCCCAGACAGACCGGGAAAGTGCCGCGCGACTTTCTGCAAAGCGCTTTCGGCGAGCTTGCGATAGGTGGTGATCTTTCCGCCGAAAATGTTGAGCAGCGGCGCGCCGGCGCTGAGATCGGTTGTCAGCACATAATCGCGCGTCGCCGCGCTGGCCGATGCCGCCCCGTCATCGTAAAGCGGGCGCACCCCGGCATAGCTCCACACGACATCGGCCGGGGTGAGCGGCCGCTCGAAATATTGCGATGCGAATTCCAAAAGATAGTCCCGCTCCGTGTCCGTGCAGACGGGTTTGATGTCCGGGCCCTCATGCTCGGCATCCGTGGTGCCGATCAGCGTGAAATCCGTCTCATACGGAATGGCAAAAATGATCCGCCCGTCAGAGCCTTGGAAGAAATAGCTCTTGTCATGCTCAAAGAGTTTGCGGGTCACGATATGGCTGCCCCGCACAAGCCGGACGCCGGCCGAGGAGTTGCGGCGCAGCCGTCCGCCCAGGATCTCGGCCACCCAGGGCCCGCCGGCATTCACCAGCATCTTCGCGCGTCGTGTCAGCGACGCCCCAGTGGCGCCATCGCGCAGGGTGACGACCCAAAGACCCTCTTCGACCTCGGCCGAGATAACCTCGGTGCGGGGCAGGATTTCGGCGCCGCGGGCTTCGGCGTCGCGCGCATTGAGCACCACCAGCCGGCTGTCTTCCACCCAACAATCCGAGTATTCATAGGCTTTTACAAAACGATCTTTAAGTGGTGCGCCAACCTTGTCGCGCCGCAGATCGACCGTGCGCGTGCCCGGCAGGATCTTGCGACCGCCCAGACTGTCATAAAGAAACAGACCCAAGCGGATCAGCAAGTCGGGGCGGCGCCCCTTCATCCAGGGCATGATGCGATGCAAAAGCCGCGAGGTCGGGGTGTCGCTTTCAAACCGCATGTCGGGGTTGAGCGGCAGCACAAAGCGCATCGGCCAGGAGATATGCGGCATGGCGCGCAGCAGGGTTTCGCGCTCGATCAGCGCTTCGCGCACAAGCCGGAACTCGAAATACTCCAGATAGCGCAGTCCGCCGTGAAAGAGCTTTGTCGAGGAGGCCGAAGTCGCCCAGCCCAGATCATGCTTTTCGGCAAGGCAGACCGACAATCCACGGCCGGCCGCGTCGCGCGCGATGCCAC
>JBCDDO010000436.1:0-2667 GCA_039180245.1 Pseudomonadota bacterium
CCCGGACGTGCTGATCCTCGCTGACCGGCCGCTAGCCATCCGGCGGGTCCTTGAAGTCTTTCATCTCAAAAATCCTTGACGGTGAATGACCGGCCAGATGCTAATCCCGGCCGCGGATATCAAGCCATTCGCGGCGCAAACGCTCGCCGATCAGGCAGTCGGGCAAGGCCGCATTGCGCAGCCGGGCCGTGCGCGCGGGTGGGATGGCGCCTGAGATCTCCATGACCATCTTGAGCCGGATCGCGCTTCGGATCTGGGCGCGGTCCTGCACGGGCAACACGAAGGCCGAAGGGCCGCCGATCACGCAGTCTTCATAGTAGATGTCGAGATCGGGGATGTTGAAAAACCCCGCCGGACGCTTGAGCAGAAGCGGCAACCCGTTGATCTCATAGCCCGCCTCGACCAGCCGGTCGCGCACCTCATGCACCGGATCGCCGGTGTTGTTGGGCCCGTCGCCGGAAATGTCGATGACCTTGCGCGCGCCGTCAAAGCGGTTTTCCTCGATCATCGCCGCGGCCCGCTCCAACCCGGCGCTGATCGAAGTGCCCGAAGAGGGTTCGATGGGAAAGGCACGCAGCCAGTCGGACGCCTCCTGCGCATCGGCCAGCGTCTCGATCATCATCCAGTCGAGTACGACCCGATGCGCCCAGGGGCCGCCCCATTCCAGATAGGCCACCGCGATGCGCTGATGGGCGCCCGAGCGAATGGCCTGCAGCACCGCCGGATCGGTCAGCGCCTCGGCATAGCCCTCGCGCTGCAAGAGCTGCTCGTCAAAATCCATCGAACGCGAGACATCGACGGCAAAGACCAGCTCAAGATCGACCGGTTCGCGGGGGTCCTGCGCGTCGTGCTGCGCGCCCTGCGCCCACGCCGGCCCGCCCGTAGCGGTCAGAAACATGGTCGTGGCGACGGCCAGCGCTGCAGCCCGGGCGCAGCCGAGCGCGGCAGCAAAGATCGGCTGCCGCAGCACGCCGCGTCTACTCGGCCGCATGCGCCGAAACGGCGGCGGCGGTTTCGACATCGGGACAGGTGCAGATCAGGTTCCGGTCGCCCCAGGCATTGTCCACCCGATTGACCGGCGCCCAATATTTGTCGATGCGAAACGCGCCCGGCGGAAAGCAGGCCGCATCGCGGCTGTAGGGCCGGTCCCAGTCCGAAACCAAATCCTCCATCGTATGCGGCGCGTTCTTGAGCGGGTTGTCGCTTGCATGCATGCGCCCCGCGGCAATGGCGCCCGCTTCTGCAGCAATCCCAAGCATCGCGTCGCAAAACCGGTCGAGCTCGGCCTTGGGCTCGCTCTCGGTCGGCTCGACCATCATCGTGCCAGCCACCGGCCAGCTCATGGTCGGGGCATGAAACCCGCTGTCGATCAGCCGCTTGGCGATATCGTCGACGCTGACCGATGGCGCAAAGGACCGGGTGTCGAGAATGCATTCATGCGCCACCCGCCCAAGCGGCGAGCTGTAAAGCACCTTATAGGCCGTCTTCAGCCGCGCGGCGATGTAATTGGCGTTGAGGATGGCGACTTTGGTTGCCTGGGTGAGCCCCGCGCCGCCCATCATGAGGCAATAGGACCAGGACACCGCGAGGATCAGGGCCGAGCCCCAGGGCGTTGCTGCGACCGCACCCGATGCCCCCGACGCGCCATCGACGGCATGCGGATTGGGCAGATGGCGGTGACCTGGCAGAAACGGCGCCAGATGCGCGCGCACCCCGATCGGCCCCATTCCGGGCCCGCCGCCGCCATGCGGAATGGCAAAGGTTTTGTGCAGGTTCAGATGGCACACATCGGCGCCGAAATCGCCGGGCCGGGCCAGCCCGACCAGGGCATTGAGATTGGCCCCGTCGAGATAAACCTGCCCGCCATGCGAATGGGTGATCTCGCAAACCCGGCGCACCGTCTCTTCAAAAACACCATGGGTGGAGGGATAGGTGATCATGCAGGCCGCCAGCCGGTCGGCATGCGCGGCAGCCTTGGCTTCGAAATCCGCCAGATCGATATCGCCGTTCTCGGCCGATTTCACTGCCACCACCCGCATGCCGGCCATCTGCGCCGAGGCGGGGTTCGTGCCATGGGCCGAGGTTGGGATCAGGCAGACATCGCGCGGCGCGCCATCTACTGAAGCGCTCTGAGCCCGGTGATAGGCGCGGATCGTCATCAGCCCGGCATACTCGCCCTGCGCCCCGGAATTGGGCTGCATCGAGATCGCGTCAAAGCCGGTGATCTGGGTGAGTTTCGCGCCAAGATCGTCGATGAGCGCGCGGTATCCGGCCAGTTGGTCGACCGGGGCAAACGGGTGAATCTCGGCAAAATCCGGCCAGGTGATCGGCATCATCTCGGCGGTGGCATTGAGTTTCATCGTGCAAGAGCCCAGCGGGATCATCGCCCGGTCGAGCGCAAGGTCGCGATCGGCGAGCCGGCGCATATAGCGCGTCATCTCCGCCTCGGCCCGGTTCATGTGAAACACTGGATGGGTGAGATAGGGGCTTTGGCGCAACAGCCGCTCGGGCAGCCGCATCGGGGCCGGGTCGAGCGGGCCGCTGCCGCCAAAGGCCTCCAGCACCGCCGTCAGCGTCTCCTCGCGGGTGGCCTCGTCAAGGGCGATGCCGATCCGGTCCGCCCCGACGGCGCGCAGGTTGACGCCGCGTTGGCGTGCCGCCCCCAGC
>JBCDDO010000437.1:0-2645 GCA_039180245.1 Pseudomonadota bacterium
ACCGCTCGCGGAGCAAAAATGGGCGTAAAAGCCTCGGTAACATTGTCAACCGCGTTTTCGAGAGTGCCGGGCCGGAAGGCAAAGTCCGCGGCACGCCCCAGCAAATCATTGAAAAATACTCAACTTTATCGCGCGATGCGCAAACAGCCGGCGACCGGATCTCGGCCGAGAACTTTCAGCAGCATGCCGAGCACTACATTCGCATGCTCGCCGATGCGCAGCGCGAGATGGCGCCCAAATCCGATGCCGCGCCTGTCGCCCAGCCTGTCACGCCCGACATCGACGCGGCGGTTCCGCTGACCCAAAGCGAAGAGCAGCCGGTGGTCACCGTTGCCGATGCTCTGGCAACCATCGACAGCGGCGATGTTGAAAGCGATCATCTGGGGTTGGTCGAGACGCCTGAAAGCTCAGTCTCGCTCGAACCGGTGGAGGTCGCGCCCGCCGAACCCGTTGAAGACAACGCCGCCGCATCCGAGGACGGCTCGAAAGCGGCCAAACCGCGCGCCCGCACCCCGCGGCGGCGCACCCCGCGCAGCAAGGAACCGGCCAGCCCGGCAACACCGGATGAGGTGCCGGCCGGCTGACGGCCCGCGGCGTCGGCAGAAAACCCTCAGGCTGCGGCGTCAACGGCCCGCGCCAGGGCGCAGAACTCGTCGAGAGAGAGCGTTTCGGCGCGGCGTGTCGGGTCGATGCCTAGCCCTTCGAGCAGCGCAATCGGCGAACCCGACACTGCCCTTAAGCTTGCCCGAAGCATTTTGCGACGCTGCCCGAATGCGGCCGCCACAACCCGCTCCAGCGATTTCAGATTGGCCGCAGCGCGCGGCACATCGAGCGCGCACAGGTTGACCACGCTTGAGGTGACTTTGGGCGGTGGGGTGAAGGCCGAAGGCGCAATGTCAAACATCAGTCGCGCGTCGCTTCGCCAATGCGCGAGCACCGACAGGCGCCCATAGCTTTTCGAACCAGGCTGCGCGACCACGCGCTGCGCGACCTCGCGCTGAAACATCAGGGTCAAGCTCTGCCAGAAGGGCGGCCAGTCGGGCGTGGCAAGCCAACGCACCAAAAGCTCGGTCCCAATGTTATAGGGCAGGTTGGCCACGATCTTTGCGGGCCGCGTCAAATGCGGCAGCGGGTCGAGCCGCAGGGCGTCGCCCGCCAGCACCGTCAGCCGCCCCGGCCAGCGTTCGGCAATCTCTTCCAGAGCAGGCAGACATCGGGCATCCCGCTCGATCGCCACCACGTGCTGCGCGCCTTCCAAAAGCAGCGCACGGGTCAGGCCCCCAGGGCCGGGTCCGATCTCCAGCACGTCGACGCGGCTCAGATCTCCGGCCGCCCGGGCCACCCGCCGGGTGAGATTGAGATCGAGCAGGAAGTTCTGCCCCAAGCCTTTGCGTGCCGAGAGCCCATGCGCCGCAATGACGTCACGCAGCGGCGGCAGCCCGTCCGGCGTGCTCATGTCCCCTGCTGGGGCGGAGAATTGCGCATCCGGTGCCCGGCAAGCTGGTGGGCCATGCGCAATGCTGCAATCAGGCTGTCAGGCCGGCCCTGCCTTTGCGCGGCAATGTCATAGGCGGTGCCATGGTCCGGCGAGGTGCGCACAAAGGGCAGGCCAAGCGTCACGTTCACCCCCTCATCGAAGGAGAGCGTCTTGATCGGGATCAACGCCTGATCGTGATACATGCAAACCGCTGCATCATACCCGTCACGCGCCTGAGGGTGGAACATGGTGTCGGCCGGCAGCGGTCCGCGCAAATCCAACCCCTCGCCGCGCAGGCGCTCCAAGGCCGGGGCGATCACCTCTGCATCTTCCCGGCCCATATGACCGCCCTCGCCGGCATGCGGGTTGAGCCCGGCCACGGCAATTCGCGGCGCAGTCAGACCAAAGTCACGGATCAAGGCTGAATGCGTGACGCGCAGCGTTTCTTCGAGCAGCCCCGCGTTCAGCGCCGCTGGCACCTCCGACAGCGGCATGTGGATGGTGACCGGAACCACGCGCAAATCCGGCCCGGCCAGCATCATCACAGGGCGGTCGACCCCGGCCAACGCGCCCAGAAACTCGGTATGCCCGGGAAATGCAAAGCCCGCGCCGGTGTAAAGGACGGCCTTGTTGATCGGGGCGGTGCAGAGCGCCGCGGCGCGCCCGGACATGGCCAGACGGGCGCCGGTCTCGATGGCCGCGATCACCGCCGCCGCATTGGCCGGGTCGGGCTGGCCCAGCTTGGCCGGCATGGCGATGGGCACAGGCAGGATCGGCAAGGCCTGACCGTCGGGACCCTGCACATCCTCCGGCCCGGCAATTTCGCGCAGCGAGACCCCGGTCGCGGCCAGGGCCGCCGGATCGCCGATGACAAAAAAGGCAATCTCGTCGCGCAGAACATCCCAAGCTTCCGCGGCAATGTCGGCCCCGATGCCCGCCGGGTCGCCCAGGCTCAGCGCGATGGCGGGCAGGGGCATCAGCGATACTCGACCACCGCGTCGCGGCGCAGCTCCTGCAAATAGCCCTGCGCGAAAGAGGTCATCCGCTCGCTGATCAGCCGGCCGCGGATCTGCTCGATGCTGCTGGTGTCCGTACCGCCGGTCCGGGCGCAGAGCACAATCACCGCCATGCCGGTCGCCACCCGCACCGGCGGGGTCACCTGCCCGAC
>JBCDDO010000438.1:0-2644 GCA_039180245.1 Pseudomonadota bacterium
GTAATAGGGTCCCGGACCCATTTTCAGATCGCTCAGCCGCTCGCGCACCCGCGGATGCTCGGCCGCCGCGATCACGAACACCCCCGGGGCAAGCCCGGCACCGACCGAGAAATCGACCCGGCCCGTGCCCGACAGCACTCCGCCATCGGCCGTGGGGATGAGCGTTGTCGCAAGCTCTTTGGGACCGGCCGCGGGCCCATGCATGCCAGGCTTGTCCGGCACCAGACCGGTGGCATTGGCAATCGCCGCCATCTCGACCATGGTTTTGGAGCCATCCACGAACTCCACCAGCATGCGCGGGTTCATGTTGCGCCGCGCGGCTTCTTCCTCATAGGCGGCGGGCATCGCATCGATGTTGAGCGGGTTGTTCTTGCCCTTGCCGGCGCAGACGATGGAATGGCCCATGGCCGAGACGAACTCGATGAGCTCCATGCAGGAGGAGGGCTCATCCCCCGCGCCCAGCGTGTAGACGACGCCCAGACGCTCGGCCTCGGCGCGCAAATAGGCGCCAATGGTGACGTCGGCTTCGACATTCATCATCACCAGATGCTTGCCGCGCTCCATGGCCGCGAGCCCGATCTCGGCCCCCACCGCCGGCACGCCGGTGGCGTCGATCACCACATCGATGAGCCCGCTTTCGAGCATATCGGCGACATCGCCGGCCACAGCGGTGCGCCCGGCCTCGATGGTCGCGTTAAGCGCGTCGCTGCCCGCCGCATCGGCCGAATGCCCGGCCTCGCCATAGGCGATCCTGACCGCCTCATGCGCGCGGGCGGCGTCGAGATCGGCCAGCGCGGCCACGGTGATCCCATCCATCATCGCGGCCCGCGTGACGATGTCGGTGCCCATTTCGCCGGCGCCGACCAGGCCGATGCGCACCGGGGTGCCGGCCGCGTCGCGCTCACGCAGCGCCTTGGCAAGTCCGATTGGCGCGATGTTGCTGGCCATATCCGTCACCTCCGTGCAGCGCTTCTGTATCCGGAACTTTTGTTCTCCGGTCAATATACATGTGCGTGTCTGGAACCGAAGAGTGCGGATATCTTGAGCGGACAAGGCAAGGTATTGCCAGGATTCGGGCAAAAAGCGCTTGACACTTGCCGGGCGCAGAACACTAGCTTTGCCAAAAGCGCAGATGTTCAACGCGCCAGGTGACCGCATCGTCCAGGGTTTTGGGCGGCTGGTCAGACGGCCAAGAGCACGGCAAGATGAACCCAAAAGGGAGGACCACCATGACATCACCACGGATTTCGCGCCGCCGTCTGCTTCAGACCGGCGCTGCAACCGGCGCCGTTGGACTCAGCGCAGGTGGGCTGAGCATGCCGGCGCTCGCCCAATCGGGCCTGCCCGACCCGGCCTCGGTGCTTGCCGACATCTCGGTGCCCAAATATGTGCGCGCCGACTATCGCGCGCTTTACAGCATGTCCGACGCGCCGCTCTGGGATCCCAACAAGGACTGGATCCGCACGGTGGATTGGGAGCAGGTCCGCTCCGAGCTTGCCGGATCCACGGTGCGCTTTGCCATCGGCGCGGCAGACACGGAATCCGCCGCAGAAGGGCTTGCCCCGTTCAAGGCCCTGTCTGGCATCGAGGTCGAGCTGGTGCCGATCCCCGATGACAGCTTTTATGACAAGGCCGTGGCCGAGTTCATCTCCGGCAATGCCTCCTTCGACGCGCTGCAGTTCTTCTCGCCCTGGCTGGGCGATTTCGCGGCACCCGGCTTTCTTGCCCCGCTCGACGATTTTGCTGCCAAATGGGGTCTGCCGCTCGATGATTTCTACGACACCTACCGGCTGAATTACGGCTTCTTCAACGGCCAGATGTACGGCATTCCCTTCGATTGCGACATCCAGATGGTGCATCTGCGCAAAGGCTATATGGAGACGCTGCTGGGCGGGTCGATCGACAAGGTAAACTCGGTGCCCACCTATGACGAGCTGATCCGGGTGGCGCGCGAGCTCGACAAGGTCGAGCCGGGCGTGGCCGGAGTGGGCTTAATGGCCGGGCGCGGTTTCTGGTCGACCTATACCTGGGAGCATATCGCCGCCCAGGCCGGCATGATGCTCTTTGACGAAAACTGGGAGCCGATCTTCAACGGCGATGCGGGCATGAAGGGGCTCGACATCATCCTGGAGCTTGCCAAGGTTGCCAATGAGGGGCATGCCGGCGCCGGTTGGCCGGAGAACCGTGCGGCCTGGCTGGGCGGACAGGTGGCCACCAACATCTCCTGGCAGGACAGCGGCACCCAGGCCATGCGCCCCGATCAAAGCCAGATCGTCGATGATTTCGTGACGATCTATGAGCCGCGGATCGACGGCGGCCGGTTCGCGCCGCCCAACATCGCCGGCTCGACCTCCTGCGTTGCCGCCTCGGCGCAGAATGCCGAAGGCGCGTTCCTGATGCTGGGCTTCCTGACGACCGCCTCGATCATGGCGATGAACGAGGCCAACGCCAATGGCGTGGCGCCAGGCTACCGCTCGGTCCTGACCAATGAAGAGCTGCAAAAGGTCAGCCAGCCGGCCAAGGTCTGGGGCGACAGCCTCGATCATGCCTGGTGCAGCCCGCGCCTGCCCGGCGCCTTCCCCATCGAGCAGGCCATCGGCAATGAGATCAACCGCGCCGTGGTCGGACAGATCACCGGCAAGGA
>JBCDDO010000439.1:0-2640 GCA_039180245.1 Pseudomonadota bacterium
CGGCTGATCAACGAGGCCGAGAATGTGCTGACCGATGAGGCGCGGCATTCGCTCTTCAAGCGCAAGATGCTTGAGCATGTCGAAGGCATCGTGGCCGCATCCGCCAAGCCGCTCGAAAAGGTCTCCGACATCAAGATCATGCAGCTTGGCGGCTCGGGCACCCAGGGGCTCGACTGGGCCGAGGGGGGCGGCGGACCCGGCGCCGGCACCGGCCCTGCCCCCAGCCCGACCGATGAGGTGATGAACTCGGCCCTGCGCTACCGCGTGCAGGCGCCTTTCGTGGACAGCCTGATGAAGGAGATCGGGGTCGATGGGAAGGATCTGGGCCGCTCGGACCTTTTCCGCAATGCCTCTGACATGACCCGGGCTGCCTCCGAGATCGCCCGCGCCGAGGCCGCCAAAAACGCCTCCAAGCCCAAGGATAAGGGCTGATGGCGCGGGTCTATGTCTCCTCGGTCATCGGGGCCTCGGCCGCCCGCGTCTGGGAGCGGGTGCGCGACTTCAACGCGCTGCCGAAATGGCACCCCCGCATCCGCGACAGCCGGATCGAGGACGCGCTGCCGGCCGACAAGATCGGCTGCATCCGCAATTTCCATCTGCAAAACGGCGACAACCTCCGCGAGCAGCTTCTGGGCCTCTCGGATTACGACATGTTCTGCACCTACACGATCCTGGTCAGCCCGATGCCGCTGACCGACTACATCGCCACGCTGCGGCTGACCCCGGTGACCGAGGGCGACCGCTGCTTCATCGAATGGTCTGCTGAGTTTTCCTGCGATCCCAAGGATGAAAGCGACCTCGTCGCCGGGATCGGGACCGACGTCTTCCAAGGCGGCTTTGATGCCCTCAAACGGCATTTCGGCGGCTGACGAAGGACCAAGACAAACAAAACGGAGGACACGACCATGACGACCAAGAAGAGCCTGATTTTGATCCTGGCCGGCATCGGGCTGGCGGCGACCGGGGCTCTGGCCGACGGGCATGAGCGCCCGCTGCCGCCCTATGTAACCCAGCCCAATGCCGAGATGGTAACGTTTGAGCATATCGAGGCGCTGAATGCCTGCGATTGGGACCGGTTGATGGCCCAATATCCCGAAGAGGTGCTCTTCATCCTGCCCGGCGGCGTCTGGGTCGAGGGACGGCGCGCCATTGGCGATGTCTTTGCCGGCTTTTGCACCCCACGCGCCGAGGGCGGGTTTCTGGGCGCCACCTTCATTGCCGAGAAGGTCAAAACTGTGGGCGACACGGTCAATGTCTCCTGGCGGGTCGAGGCGGACTGGCTGGCCGAGCCCTATAAGGGCGCCGATGCCTATGTGACCCGCGACGGGCTGATGTATGCCCAGGTCACGACCTTCGATCCCGCCGATATGAAGTTCAAGTAAGCATCCGACGCCGGCGGTCATGGTTCACATTCTCAAAAGCACGGTTCTGGACGCGCCCATCGAGGCGGTTTGGGAGGTGCTGCGCGATTTCAACGGCCATGACCGTTGGCATCCGGCTGTCGAGGTCAGCCGGGTCGAGCGGGGCCGCGCCTCCGACGAGATCGGCTGCATCCGGGCGTTTCGGCTGGCCGACGGGTCGCAGCTGCGCGAGCAGCTTTTGACGCTCTCCGATCTCGAACAATGCTTCTCCTACTGCCTGCTCGACACGCCGATCCCGCTTTTCAACTATGTCGCGCATGTGCGGCTGACGCCGGTGACCGATGGCGATGCGACCTTCTGGGCCTGGGAGTCGCGCTTTGACACGCCAGCCGGGCGCGAGGCCGAGCTGCGCGAGACGGTGGCCGAGAACATCTATCAGGCCGGGTTCGATGCGATCCGCGCGCATTTGGGGGTGGAGTGATGCTGAGCGTGGAGACCTATCCCTCGGCCGCCGAGGCTGCACGGGCCATGGGCCCGGACGCACGGTTTCTGGCCGGCGGCACATTGGTGATGCGCGATGCGAATTTCGCGCTGCCCGGGTTGCGCCGCATCGTTCGGACCACCGATCTGGCCCTGCAGGGGATCCGTGTGGAAAGCGGGCTGTTGGTGATCGGCGCTGCAACCAGCATGGCCGAGATCATCGCGCATCCCGACACCACCGTGCTCGCCCCGGTCGCGCGGGCAATCGGCGGACCGGCGCTGCGCAACATGGCCAGCGTGGGCGGCAATCTCTTCGCCGCGCACCCTTACGGCGATTTTGCAACGGCGCTGCTGGCGCTCGATGCCCGCGCCCGCATGGCCGATGGGGCCGAGATTGCGCTGAGCGATCTTCTTGCCCGGCGCGACACGCTGGGCGGGTTGGTTACCGCGGTGAGCCTCGCGCGGCCCGATGCCGGCACGTTCCGGTTTCGCAAGGTCGCGCGGGTCAAGCCCAAGGGCGTGTCGATGATGAGCATGGCAGCGGTTCTGCCGCGGCCGGCGGGGCGGATCGCCGGCGCACGGGTCGCCTATGGCGCGATGGCCCCGACGCCCATCCGCATGCCTGCGGTCGAACAGGCGCTGGAGGGTGCAACCCTTGACGCGGCGGGCATCGCCCGGGCCCTGGCCGTTGCCACGCAGGGGCGACCTCGGCGCGATACCAGGAGGAGGCGAGCGCATCCTGGGGCGGGCTGAGCCCCTGCGTGGCAACGGCCAGGGCCCGGGCGATGCCCGCCGCGTC
>JBCDDO010000440.1:0-2593 GCA_039180245.1 Pseudomonadota bacterium
GCGATCTCGGGGTCGCCGAACACCTCGCCCCGCTCGGCGAAGCCGCGGTTTGAGGTCAGGATCACGGCGGAAGAACCGATTGTCGCTGCTGGTGGTGATCTGGAGGGGGCCGGTCTCGTCGACGATGCGCAGCGAGGCGCGGGCGCAGAAGCGGATCTTCTCGGCCAGCCGACCCTCCCGGTCAGCCTGGCTCAGGGCTTCCTTCAGCTCGGCGAGCGGGGCGCGATAGACGCTCCGGCCGGCCTTGACCGCGGCGACGCCGAGATCGGTGGCCAGATGCGGCTTGCCGGTGCCCGGCGGGCCGAGGAAGTGCATTATTTCGGCGCGACGGACGAAGTCGAGCTTCGCCAGCGCCGCGATCCGCTCCCGGTCCAGCGATGGCTGGAAGCTGAACTCGAAGCTCTCCAGCGTCTTGATCGGCAGGAGCTTTGCGGTGCGGAGCGCCACGTCGGTCCGGCGCGTTTCCAGCATCGCATATTCCTTGCTCAGCAGGCTGTCGATCTTGCCCTTCTGGAGTTGCTGGAGCGTGCGATCGAGCGCCTTCAATGCGCGCGGCATCTTCAACCTGACCAATAGGGTCCAGCAGATCAGTCATGACCCGGCTCCCGCGGCTGCCAACCGTCGACCCACCGCACATTAGCAGTCCGCCGCAGTCCCTGCGGTGCCGGCAGCAGGGCTGGCGGCGCCTTTCGATGCGCCGGGTCGACCCGCTGGCGCGTCTTGGGTGATTGGATTAGCTTCTAAAACCACAGATAGCCGCACCAATTGCTTGCGATGCGGACGCCCAACGAAGCATACAGCAGCTTACCCTGAGCGGGTTCCGCTGGGTCGATACAGCATCGCTGGACTGTTTGCCAACGATGGGGGAAAACGGATCAGCCAGCTTTCAAGCTGACGAGATGGTTGTCCCAGCGCATATCGGGATGGCGTCGATGCGACGCGGCCGCGCCTGAGTGCCAGACAACATCGCCGCCGCCAGTGGTGAACATCAGCCCATGCGGCCCCGGCGCCACGCCGCACATATCCTCGGCCTGGATCACATCCAGCAGCGCGCCGCCAGCGGCATGCAGCATGGCCCGGTTGCCGCGCGGCGCTGTGACGGCAATCTGGGTGCCATCTAGAGAGAACGCGACGCTTCCGCCGTAGCCATCCAGGGTTTTGTCGGGGACGCTCGACATCGGGTGGAACGCCAACGCCGCGCCCATCCGATGTGTGGCAAGAAGGGCGACCGCCTTTACCGGATCGCCCTGCCACTGGCAGGCCACGGCGACCAGTCCATCGCGGCGCACCGCCAGATGACGCAAGGACGCCATGTGCCAGGCTGCCGGCGGCTCGACCTGGTCGAGAACGCGGCCCTCGGGCGACAAATAGGACAGGTTTGGCCGCATGAAGGGCAGGTTGAGCTTGGCGCGGCCGCTTTCCGGATGGGTTTCGATCCCGCCATTGGCGACGATCAGAGCGTCGCTGCCCGGCATTCGGAGGATCTCATGCGGGCCGACCCCACCTGAGAGGATTTCACCGATGCGCCGATACCCGCGCGCTGCATCCCAGACACCAACAACGCCCTTGGCCTCATCGAAGGCGTTTTCGGTTGTGTAGAGCCGGGTTCCGTCGCGCGAAAACGCGCCATGGCCGTAAAAATGCCGGCCCGACGGGGTGCGCAGCTCAGCCCGCAGCGCCCCTGTGGCGCAATCCAGCACGATCGCAAAACGGCCCGGGCGTCGTGCAAAGGCGACCGCGTCCGTGCGCCAGGGATGCACCGCGGCGGCATGCCCGCGGCCCTGCAAGGGATGCTCGAAAACGATCTCTCCGAATGTGTCGAGCCCGCAGAGCAGTGCGCGGCCATCGCGGGTCACCGCGGCGGCAAGGTAGGCAGCCGGTGCCAGATCGGCCCAAACGGGGCCTGCGGCTGTCGCCGCGAGCCCGGCCAGAACGGTTCGGCGGTGCATCAGTCCCCGTCCAGCGAGTTGAACCCGGCCGCGACCCCGAGCTTGGGTCCCAGTTGGCCGAGCACAACGGCATGCACATCCTTGACCGCCGATTGCAGCGCCTCGATGCGAAACCGTTCGGACGGATCGGCAACCCCGGCAAAGACCGGATCATCGAGTTTCGTTGCCAAATCGAGCGCCCGCTCAAAACCGCGGTCGAGCGTATCGCTCAACTCAGCATCGCCCTCGGCAAGACGGAGGGCCAGATCGCGCAGCGAGACCAGCGACAGCACGACATGCCGCAGCGATCGGCCGGATCGGCGCGCCTCGGCCCAGCTCGGGCGCGGGCGCTCGAAACTGCCCAACGGGCGGCCCAGTCGCAGATCGCGGGTGAATTCCAGCCCGGTGGAGAGCGCTTTGAAGAGGGCCTGGTTGGCCTCTGCAACATTGCGAAAGCTGTCGTTTTCGCCTGCTGTTGCGAAGAGCTCGGCCTCGATGTTGCGCCATTCGGTAAAGATCTCCGCGGCATTTTGTGCAATATCGCGCGCGATCGCCTGGGTCAGGCGGCAGCGATAGTCGGACCCGCCGATATCGGCGAATGTCGGGTCGTAGAGCAGAAACTCCAGCGCATAGAACCCGCGGACAGCCACCGACACGGTTCGAAA
>JBCDDO010000441.1:0-2592 GCA_039180245.1 Pseudomonadota bacterium
CTCGGACCCCAACATCCTGGAGCTTTTCGGCGATCTGGCTGAGGGCACGACCTTTATGGCCGGGTTTCATGCCAGCGCCTCGCCGGCGGCAACCGAGTTCAACGAGAAGTTCATTGCCGAGAACGCCGCCCGCGGCATTCGCAAGCTGGGCGCGCATCACACCGATGCACAGACCTATGACGCGATCTATCTGCTCGCGAAGGTGATGACCGAACAGGCGATAACCGGCGATGCTGATATGTTGGAGGATGAGCGGCTGGCGATCCGCGAGGGTCTCAAGACGGTGACCTTCACGGGCGTGCTGGGTGAGGATATCTGCTTTGCCGGCACGGATGCCGAGCTTCCGGGCTATGTCATCACCATCAAGGACGGGGCCTGGACCCTGCTTGACAGCCACCCGGCGGATGGCTGCGGCGAAAGCTGATCGCGGTGCTGTGCGCCGTTACGTAATCAGGCGCGCGCGCCCAGGCCTCCGTCAGGGCGCGTGTTGAAGCTGCGCACGACGCAAATGAAACAGGATCAGGGCCAGGCCCAGGGCCGCGGCCGCCAAGGCGGCGGCACCGGTCTGGCCCGATTGCGGCAGCAGCGCGACAAGGCCAAGCAAAGCCGCCAGCGCCCGCGCCCCGGGCCCCAAGCGCGTTCGGCCATACCCGACAATCGCGGCCGTGATCAGCGGCACGGCGATCACGACCGCCGCGGTGACGCCGAGCACAGACCAGACATCGCCCTGCATCAAAAGGCCCGGACGGCCGACAAAGATGAAGGGCAGCAGAAACGCGATCCAGCCCAGCCGCAAGCTCTCCCAGGCCGTGCGCATCGCGCCGGCCCCGGCAATCGAGGCCGCGGCAAAGGCGGCCAGCGCCACAGGCGGGGTGATCATCGACAAGAGCCCGAAATAGAGCACGAAGAAATGCGCCTCCAGCGGGCCGATGCCCAGCCGGATCAGCGGGGGCGCGGCAAGGGCGGCGAGCAGGAGATAGACGCCCGAGGTCGGCAGGCCCATTCCAAGCAGGATCGACACCGCCGCGGTCAGCACCAGGAGCGCGGTGAGCGACCCTTTGCCAAGATCAAGCAGCACGAAGGAGAGCCCGAAGGCCAGGCCCGAGGTCTGAAGAAGGCCCATGATCATGCCGGCAACGGCACAGATCATCAGGATCTGGGCAGCATCGCGCCCGGTCTCAAAGAGGGCACGCAGCACTGCGCCGCCGCCGATCCGCCGCCGCGCGCGCCCGGCCAGGCCGATCAGCGCAAGCGTGGCGGTGGCCCAGACCACGGCCTCGCCTGCCGGCATGTTGAAAAGAAACAGCCCGCCCAGAAGCACGGCCATCGGCCCGGCCACAGCCAGCGTGTCGCGCCAGGGGCGGTTTGACTGTGCCTGCACGGGCGAGGTTTCGCTGCCCAAGGCGAGCTTCTGCGCGGTCAGCCCGATCTGCAGATAGACCGCGTAGAAAAACAGCGCCGAGGGGATGAGCGCGGCGAGAATGATCGCGCCATAGGCCATTTGCAGGTTTTCGGCCATCAGGAAGGCCGCCGCACCCATCACCGGCGGCATGATCTGACCGCCCGTCGATGCGACCGCCTCGATGGCACCGGCCCGCGGCGGGCTCAGCCCCGATCGGCGCATCGCCGGGATGGTGACGACGCCGGTCGACATGACGTTGGAGACGGCCGAGCCGGAGATCGAGCCCATAAACCCTGAGGCAATCACCGCCATTTTCGCGGTCGCCCCATGCTGGCGCCCGGCCAGGGCGCGGGCGGCGTCGGTCAGCACTTCGGCCCCGCCTGTGGCGACCAGAAGCCGGCCAAAGAGGATGAAGAGAATGACGGTGAAGGTGGCCACCTGCACCGGCAGGCCGAGCGTTGCGGTGCTGTCGGTGCCCAAAAAGCGCAGGATCTCGTCCCAGGGCACGGGGCGTCCTTGCAAACGTCCGGGCACCAAATCCGAAAAAAGCGCATAGAGCACCAGAAGGGCAAGGACCATTGCCAGGCTGAGCCCGGCCACGCGCCGCAGCGCCTCGACCACCACCAGCAGGGTCAGAATGCCCAGCGCCAGCGCCTCGTCCGGGTGGTAAAAGGCGTTCTCCGACAGCACCGGAAACCGCCAGAAGATATGGCCGCCGAGCCAGAGCGCGGCCGCGGTCAGGGCAAGCGACACCGTTCGCCGGGCATGGCCGCCTGCGGTCGCATCGCGCAAGAACACGCCGGCCGCCGCCAGGCCCAGCACCAGCCCGGCGAGCTGCTCGGGATAAAGCAAAAGACGCAGCCGTTGCGGGATGTCGAGCGCCCATCCGATCGGGATGAGCGTGGTGAGGAGCGCCAGCGCCCAGACCGCGCCGCCATGGACGCGCTCTGTGCGGGACGCGCTTGCCCCGCCCGGCGCGGCCGCCCCATCCGGCGCGCCCGGCCCATCCGGCGCCGCCGCGGGGTCGGTCCCGGCCACCGGCGGCTGATCTGCGGACACACCGTCGGGGGCGCGCGACATTCGGGACGCGTCTTGCCCGCTCAGCGCGCGCCGACCTCTTCGTAATAGGCCAGAGCCGCGGGATGATACTCCAGCACGATGTCCTTGCCCAAGGTCATCGGGTCATAGGA
>JBCDDO010000442.1:0-2591 GCA_039180245.1 Pseudomonadota bacterium
CGTCATTGCCGGCCTTGGTCAGCGCATCGGCAAGCAGCGTGCTGTCCTCGGCATGGACGATCACATCATCGGCGCCATGGATCAGCAGCGCCGGCGGCGCCGGTCGATCAGCATAGGCCAAAGGCTGCGTCTCGGCCCGGATCGGCTCTGGAAAAATACGTTTGTAGCGCTCTTCCTTCAGCGGCAGGAAATCATAGGGTCCGGCGATCCCGATGAACCCCGAAAGGGTTGCACAGGCAGTCAGGTCATGCGCGGCGAGATAGCGCGGGTCGAGGGCGACGAGCGAGGCCAGATGCGCGCCCGCCGAATGCCCCATCAGGAAGAGCGGCGCATCCGGGCCCAGCCGGTCATGCAAAGCCGCAGTCGCGGCGGCCGCATCCGCGACGAAATCGGGAAACACGACCTCGGGCGCCAGCCGGTATCCCGGGATCGCCACCCGATAGCCCAGCTGCGCAAAGCGCCGGCCCAGGAAGGGGTAGAGCGACGGTTCGCCCTCATACCATGAGCCGCCATGGACAAAGAGGATCGTGGCCTTGATCTCGCCCGCCGGCTCATAAAGGTCGTAGAACTGGCGCGGATGCGGGCCATAGGAAAGGCCGGTCGTCTCGCGCAGGCCCGCGCCGTCAGAATAGTAGTTCAGCACGGCCGGTCCCGAGCAGGCGCTGAGGCCCAAACCCGCCACCGCCGCGACGCCCGCAGCCAAAAACGCCGTCCGCCGCCAGATGCGTCGCATGCTGCTCACCCTGTCCGAACCGAGCCGGGCCGTGATGTCGGCCCTTAGGCGGATGCCGGCCAAAAGAAAAGGGCCCCGGCCGCGCCGGAGCCCGAGACCGTCACGCCTGTCCGGCTCAGCTGCCCGTGGTCGGGGTGGTGGTCGGCAGGACGATTTCAGCCGTGGTGTCGTCGCTGGGCGTCATGGTGCCGAAGGGACAGGCGGCCGCAGCGCCGGCAAAGCCCAGAACGGCAGCAAGGGTCAAAATCAGCTTCATAGGTCTCTCCCATATCCGATCATCAAATCAGCCTAGCACGGGTTGCGCATATGCCCATCACATTCTGTTGAAAACATCGAGATCCGCCACCGTGAGCACCTCCAGCATGATGATCGCGCAGAGCACCGCCCAAACCACGGTGGCGATGAGCGTTGTGAGGATGATCTTGCGCCGCATGACATCGGCTGAGGGGGCCGAGGGGGCTGTGCCGGGCGCAATCTCGCCAGTGTCGTTCTGGGTGGTCAGGCGCAACGGCAGCACGATGAAAAGACACATGAACCAGCTCACGGCATAGACGACGATGATTGATGTGATGCTCATGCTTGCTCCAGCTCGACCAGGGTGCCGGTGAAATCCTTCGGGTGAAGGAACAGAACCGGCTTGCCATGCGCGCCGATCTTGGGCGTGCCGTCGCCCAGCACCCGGGCGCCCTGGTCGCGCAGCCGATCGCGCGCGGCCAGGATGTCATCGACCTCATAGCAGATGTGGTGGATGCCGCCCGCGGGGTTCTTTTGCAAAAACGCGGCGATGGGCGAGCCCTCGCCCAGCGGATGCAGCAGCTCGATCTTGGTGTTGGGAAGCTCGATGAAAACCACGGTCACCCCGTGATCGGGCTCGTCCTGCGGCGGGCGCACCGTCGCGCCAAGCGTGTCTCTGTATTGCGCGGTCGCTGCGGCCAGATCCGGCACGGCAATGGCCACATGGTTCAAACGTCCGATCATCTGTCGCCCCCGGTTCAGCGCCTCCGTCCAGACCATTGAGATATTAGGGACGCCTGGGCAGGGCAACGGCCGTACCGCGATCTGCGGCAAGCTGGCTGCACGGCCCGACTGGCGGAAATCCGCTTTTCTTTTGGCCGGTGACCGCCTATATCGCCGCGATGCGCTCGGCGCATATCAAAGCTGACCGTGCTGGACGACATCCCGGCATTGGCCGCATTGCAACCCCTTTTGAGATGAAGGAGGCCATGATGTCGATTACGCCCGCCGAGAAAGAGGCACTGATCAAAGACTATGCGACAGGGCAGAACGACACGGGTTCGCCCGAGGTGCAGGTCGCGATCCTGACCAAGCGGATCGTGACCCTGACCGAACACTTCAAGACGCACAAAAAGGACAACCATTCGCGCCGCGGCCTGCTGAAAATGGTCAGCCGTCGGCGCAAGCTGCTCGATTATGTGCGCGCCAAGGACGAATCCCGCTACCGCGATCTGATCCAAAGGCTTGGGATCCGTCGCTAGAACACCGCCAAACGCGCCCTCCTGCGGGGCGCGTTTGCTTTTTGGGGGGCGGCGCCCCGCCATGCCGGCATCGGGCCGGGAAGGGCATTGCCGCAGCAGGATGGCGTGGACCGACGCCAGGCTCCGCCAGGTCCGCGCATGGATGTGCACAAATGGGGAGCCCGCCCCAAACGGGGGCGCCGCGGGTCTGACCAAGGGGTCAGAGCCGATCAAAAGGAAACGCTATGTTCAACATAACCCGGAAATCAATCGAGTGGAGCGGAGAGACGCTGACGCTCGAAACCGGCAAGATTGCGCGTCAGGCCGACGGCGCGGTCGTGGCCACAATGGGCGAGACATCGGTGCTTGCGACGGTGGTCTTC
>JBCDDO010000443.1:0-2567 GCA_039180245.1 Pseudomonadota bacterium
GTCCGGCGATGACCGGATCGCGGCTGGTGCGGGGGCGGACCGGCTTATGGGCGATGCCGGCGCCGATATCCTCAACGGCCAGGCGGGCGACGACATTTTGCAAGGCGGTGCGGGGTTCGATCGCCTGATCGGTGGCGCCGGAACGGATGTGTTCATCTTCACACCGGAGTTCGACCTTGATGTGGTGCTCGATTTTGAAACCGGCACCGATCTGTTGAAGCTGCGTTCGATGGAGGACATCACCGGCTTTGCCGATCTGCGCGACGGGCATTTGAGCCAACGGCCGGGCGGGGCGCTGATCACCTCCGAGGACGGGATGATCCTTTTGCGTGGCATCGATATGGACGCGCTTCGCGCCGATGATTTCATCTTCTGACGCGCTTTGGACCGCGAGGGCAATGCGCCTTCAGCCGCGCTCGCCGAACACATAGCCGACCCCGCGCACGGTTCGGATGATCTCGGGTTTTTGCGGATTGGGCTCGATCTTGCGACGCAGGCGCGAGATCCGGATATCGATCGAGCGGTCGAACGGGTCCCATCCACGGTCATGCGCCTGTTCCAGAAGCTGGTCGCGGTTGAGCACACGGCCGCGATTCTCGGCAAAGACCTTGAGCAAGCTGAACTCCATCGCCGTTATGGGTATGTCGGCGCCATCGGCATCGAGAAGCGTTGCGGCCTGAAGATCGAGTGTGCAGGCACCGAACGCGACCTGGCCCGACGGCCGGGTTTCTTGTTGCGGAACAATGGCGCGGCGACGCAGCACGGTTTTGATGCGGGCCTCCAGCTCGCGCAGATCGACCGGCTTGCCCAGATAGTCATCCGCGCCCATTTCGAGGCCCAGAATGCGGTCGACCACTTCGGCCGTGGCCGTCAGCATGATCACCGGCGTCTGGTCCTGGGCTGCGCGCATGCCGCGCAGGGCGCTCAGCCCATCCTCTCCGGGCATGTTGATGTCGAGGATCAGCAGCGCGGCCGGCCCGGCGGCCAGTGTTTCGCGCAGAGAGGCCGCATCCTGGGCGGTCGACACCCGAAATCCGCGGCGCTGCAGATACTCTGCCAGCATGTCGCGCACCTCGACCTCGTCATCGCAAATCACCACATGGGCCGGATCGCTCTGCATGGGTTGGGTCATCGGCGGGATCCCTTCTGGGGCGTGCTGCCGGCGCCTTTGGCAAGACGCGCCGCCAAGCGGCGAAGCTCAGCCGGAGCCACCGGTTTTTCCAAGGTCGGCCGCCCGGCCTGGGCCAGAAAGGCCTCGGCGTCCGGGCTCATCGTGTCGCCGGTTATGAACCCCAGCCGATACGCCAGATCCGGCCAGCGCTCTTTGATTTTGGCATAGAGCGCCCGACCGCCCATTCCCGGCATGTTGAGATCGCTCAGAACCAAGTCATACGCGCCGGGCAAACGGTCGAGCGCCGCTTCACCCGACAACGCGGTGTCGACACGGTAGCCATCGGCCGCAAGGATGCCGCCGATCAGCTCGGCCATGCCGGGCTCATCATCGATCACCAGCACCTTGTGCCGGTGTGCGGCTGCGGAATCGGCCGGGCGCTGGTCCTGCGTTTCGCCGGACGCCGTGTTCAGTCTGATCCGGAAGCGCGCTCCGCCGCCCGGTGCCTCCTCGGCGATAATCTCGCCGCCATGCGCGCCGATGATCCGGTGACAAAACGCAAGCCCAATGCCGGTGCCCTCGCCCACCTCCTTGGTGGTGAAGAACGGCTCAAAGATGCGCTTGCGGATCTTTGCCGGGATGCCCGGGCCATTGTCATCGAAGGTGATCTCGACCTGGCCGGCATGGGCGCGCCCGCGCAGGACCAGCCGCGCCGCCGCACCCAGCCCGGCCAGCGCATGCTCGGCATTGACGATGAGGTTCGAGAACACCTGCGCAAGCTGATCGGCATCGGCAGTGACGGCCGGCAGGTCGGGCGCAAGATCGACGCTGATCTGCGCCCCGGTCCGCCGCAACCCATAGCCCGCAACATCGACGGCCGTCTCGATCGTTTCAACGACCGAAACGGGCTCCAGCCGCGCCGGGCGCTGACGCGCCATGGCCAGGAAGGTCTTGACGATCTTTGCGCAGCGTTCCGCGGCGGCCGAGATCTTGCCGATGCGCGCCCGCATGCCGGGATCGGCGATCTCTTCTTCCAGCATCAGCGCATGGCCCACGACCAGCGACAGCGGGTTGTTGAGCTCATGCGCCACACCGGCCAGAAGCTCGCCCAAGGCCGAGAGTTTCTCGCTCTGGTGCAGCATCTCGGTCTGCCGGGAGAGCTCCTCTTCCATCGCGACCCGTTCGGTCAGATCGTAGACATGGCTCACGATCATCTCCTCGCCGCCGAAATCGATCAGCCGGCATGAGATCGAGGCCTTCATGGTGGTGTTGTCGGGCCGGCGCAGATCGACGATGCGCGAATCGACGCGCCCGGTGCGGTAGGTTTCGGTCGCGATGGCGCGGCGCATATCCTGATCGAGCCAGAAGCTCTCCGCGCCCTCATGGGTGCCAAAGGAGGCCGAGGCGGTTTTGGTCCGGTAGATCACCTCGCCATCGCAATACCGGTTCATCACCA
>JBCDDO010000444.1:0-2566 GCA_039180245.1 Pseudomonadota bacterium
GCCGCAGGCTCTTGGCAGATGGAAAACCGCGGCGCCACCATGCTGGAGGGCAAGTTCGAGTTCGGCTTTGCGGTTGACTGGATGCGCAAGGATCTGGGCATCTGCCTGTCAGAGGCCGAACTGAACGGCGCCACCCTGCCCGGGACGGCGCTGATCGACCAGCACTACAAGGATGTGCAGGCCATGGGCGGCGGGCGCTGGGACACGTCGAGCTTGATCGCTCGGCTCGGCAAGCTCGGCTGAGCGACCTGGCGCACGGAAAGTTCGCGATATAGACGTTGGAGCACCATCTATGAAGACAATTTTTCTGACGATCTGCGCGGCCGGTGCCGCGATTTTGCTGTCGACCGGCCCGTCGCTGGCCGAAAACGAGCGCACCAAAGGCACGATCATTGGCGCCACGGTGGGCCTTATCATCGGCGATGGCAAAGCGGCCGTGGTCGGCGGTCTGCTGGGCAATCTGACCGGGGCGATGATCAAGGAAGACCGCAAGGAGCGGGCCCAGACCCCGCCGCCGCCCCCGCCGACCGATCAAGAGGAGGAGAGCGAGTGATGCGCTGGGTGACGATTGCGGCGCTCGCAGCCTTGATGCCGGGCGGGTCGCTGCTGGCGCAGGAGGAAAAGACCATCGCACAGCATTACGCCGAGGCCGGACCGGTGCTGCACCATTCCTGCCAATCGCTGGTGCTGGCACATCAGGGCGATGAGGACGGGTTGCTTGAAGACATCGCGCGGCTGGTTGCGGTGTCCGTGATCAATCGCGGCATCGACATGACCAATCCCAACCGCAGCGCCGAGGAAGAAGCCGAGATCCGGGCCGAGTTCTTCGACTAGCTGGGCGATCGTTGCCGGCTTGACGAAAACGCCCTCATCGCCGGGGTGATCGACGGCATCGTGGCCGACCTCGCCCGGATCTACTGACGGACGGCGTCAATCGGCCGCGCTGAGCTCGTTCACCAGTTTGGCCCACAGGATCGGGCCGGCTGGTTTGCTCCGCTCTGCGCAGCCCAGGGTGGCGCGTTGCCGTGCTTCACCCGTCTCTCGGCGGGCCGACGGCCGCTCAGCGGTAGATGCGGCTGAACTTTGCCCCTTCGATCGAGGCACCGGCCAAGAGGCCCTCGCGGCCATAGACAAAGCCAATAACCGGGCGGTTGGTCGTCTGGCTGTCCAGCCGCAACCCGATGCCGTCATCGACGATGGCAATCTCGGCATCGGCCGAGGCGGTCCACCCATCCGCAGTGCGAAATCCGCGCAAGGCCGTCTCGGTCATGAAGAACAGGGCCTGATGGCTCCACTGAACCCCAAGCTGCAAACCGATCGAGGCCGCCGCGACCGAGTAATACTCAACCGGCGCACCGCCAACGAAGAGCCGCCCCTCGCCATACTCGCCGCCCACCAGCAAGCCCGCTTTGGTGACCTCGGCCATGATCAGATAGCCTTTGGCACGGCCGAGCAGCTCGTCCGCACCACCGATCTTTGTTTTCAAAACGTTCAATGCCGTGTCGACCTTGGTGTCGATCGCGCGGCTGCTGGCCGCACGGGCAGCGCCCCCTGCGGCGCCAAACGCCAATGCCGCTGCCCCGGCAAGGGCGCGCCTGCGTGAGAGTCCTGTCATCTGCATATCCTCGATGCTGTGCCTGATCTGCCCAAAACCGCGTTGCGCCATCCGATCATTTGCATCGCCGGACGGGCTTCAGCGCAGTCGATGAAGGATTCTAGCATGAAAGAGCCGGCCCGTCATGACCCCCGGCGCCCGGCCTGCCGCGGGGTCAGATCGGCGTCAGCCGCCACAAGAGCCCTGCGCGCCGGCGTCTGGCAAGCACCCAGAGCGCCCCATCCGGTGCAAAGCGCAGATCGGTGATGCGGCCGAAATCGCCTGGCACAGCCGTCTCTCCGCTCACCTGATCGCCACGAAACGACACCAGGCGGAGCCCACGCCGACCGGCGATCAGAAGCTGGCCCTGCCAGGCCTCAAATTGCGGCCCGACCACGAACCGCATCGCGCCCGGACGCAACCCGTCTTCCCAGACATAGCTCGGGCGCACGAAGGGCAGCGCATCCTCTTCGGGCTCCAGTTCCGCCTCGGCAGGGATGGTGTGGCGCAGCCCGGCCAGCACGCGGGTCAGCCAGGCCGCGTCGCCGTCGCTGTCCAGGCACCAGAGACTTGCATCCATGGGTCTGAGCGCCAGTGCCACGGGGTTGGCATGACCGAAGGACCAGATCCCTGGCTGCGACGCGTCGCCCAGAAGCGGGTTGATCAAGGCAGCACCGCCATCCTCACGCAGCCGATAGATCTTGCCGGGTGCGAGCGTGGGGTCCGGTGCCTGATCGCGCTGGCCGCGATCGCCCAAAGCCAAAAAGAGCGTGCCGTCCCCGGCGCCCGCAAGCGCGCCCGAGATCCGTGTCGCAACGCTCATCGCCGGGTCCTCGGTCCAGACCGGGCGCTCCTCGCTCAGCTGCCCGCTGAAGCGATCATAGGCCAGGCGCGACAGCCGCAGCCGGGCCTGGCTCAGCGCAAACTCATCGACATAGGCGAGTTGGATGAACCGTTTCTGGGCGAGGTCGC
>JBCDDO010000445.1:0-2561 GCA_039180245.1 Pseudomonadota bacterium
AGCGCAATCTTGTCACCCGCGACGAGTTCGACGCCGTGCGTGCCATGGCCCAAAAGGCGCGCGAGGAAAACGAGGCGCTTAAGGCGCGGATCGCTGCGTTGGAGGGCGACGCCAAAAGCTGACCGACAGCGGCGACACCCCCGATCGCGCCAACTCCAGCGCGGCCCGACATCTGGCCAATGCCTATGGTGGGCGAGACAGTTCCGACGCAACGGCGACCCGCGGCAATGGCGCAATCGGCATAGGACCGACCCGAACCCGGCGGAGTGCGGCTTTGCCTTTCTCCGCCCGCCCGGGCTAGATGTGCCGGCACAGATGTGCGGGAGGGCACGACATGGAACTGCCGGTCAATCGGTTCAAACAGCGTCTGGCGGCCGGCACGCCCCAGCTTGGCTTTTGGTGCATGCTGAGCGCGCCGTCGGTCACCGAAATCCTGGCGCGGAGCGGCATCGACTGGGTGCTGATCGACACCGAGCATGCGCCCAACGAGCTGCCCGACATTTACCATCACCTGCGCGCGGTGCAGGGCAGCGCTGCCTCGGCGCTTGTCCGCCCGGCCTGGAACGACATGGTGGTCATGAAGCGCCTGCTCGATGCCGGCGTGCAAAGCTTTATCATCCCTTATGTGCAATCGGCCGACGAGGCCGCCGCCGCCGTTGCGGCCACCCGCTACCCGCCCGCCGGCATGCGCGGGGTTGCCGCCACCAGCCGGGCGGCCGGTTACGGGGCGGTGTCGGGGTATCTTACCAAGGCCGCCGATGAAATCGCCGTGGTCGTCCAGATCGAGAGCGCCACGGGCGTCGACAATCTTGAGGCGATCCTGGCGGTCGACGGGATTGACGGGGTGTTTGTCGGCCCGTCGGATCTGGCCGCCTCCTATGGCCATCTTGGCGATCCGGACGCCGATGAGGTGCAGGCGGTGATCGGTGACATCATCGCCCGGACACGCGCGGCAAATGGCCGGGCTGGGATCCTGGCCCGCTCGTCCGATGATGCAAAGCGCTGCCTTTCGATGGGCTATCATTTCGTGTCGATTGCCAGCGATCTGACCTTTGTGACCGCCGGCGCAGCGGCGCGTCTCGCGGAGCTGCGCGGCTGACCGATGCCGGCAGATCCGACCCTGTCACCCGCGATCTCGGCCATGCTGGCCCGGCTGCATGCGGCGGCTGCGGAGGACGGCGCGCGCTGGTCCAGCGAGGCCGGAGCCGTCGCCCGCGCGGCGACTGATCTTGTGCGCATGGGCGAGTTCTACCTCTCGCTCTCCCCGACGGCCGGCGCGCAGATCTGCCGGCTGGCCATCGATGCGGGCGCGCGCCATATCGTCGAGTTCGGCGCCTCCTTTGGGATCAGCACGCTCTATCTGGCCGCAGCCGCGCAGGCGACCGATGGCCATGTCACGACGACCGAGGTGCATCCGGAGAAATGTGCGGCTTTGCGCGAGAGCTTTGCCGAAGCCAGGGTCGGCGATCGGGTGACGCTCTTGGAGGGCGATGCCCGCGAGACGCTCAAAACGGTCCACGGTCCAATCGATTTTCTGTTTCTCGACGGCTGGAAGCGGATGTATCTGCCGGTCTTTTCGCTGTTGCGCGCCCGGTTGGCGCCCGGCGCGACCGTCGTGGCCGACAATTGCAGCCAGCCGGAGCTTGGCGATTACATGGCCGCCATCCAGGACCCTGCCTCGGGCTTTGCAACCGAGATTTCTGGCGACATGGCGATCAGCCGACGCGGCTGACGGCATGGGGTTCGGGCCGACGCCCGGTGGTTTCGCGCGCGCCCATGGGGCCGCGTCGGCGCCACGCGTTCAGTGACTGGCGGTTTGCGAAAACAGGTTGATCACCAGGATCCCGGCCAGGATCAGCGCAATGCCCAGGATCGCCGGCAGATCGAGCTTCTGGTGAAAGACGAAATAGCCGATGATGGCGATGAAGAGGATGCCCAGCCCCGACCAGATGGCATAGACGATGCCCACGGGCATGTAGCGCAGCGTCAGTGACATGAAATAGAACGCAAGCCCATATCCCACCACGACCGCAACCGATGGCCACAGCCGGGTGAACTGCGCGCTCGCCTGCAATGCCGCTGTGGCCGCGGTCTCGGCCAGCACCGCAAAGAAAAGATAGATGAATTGGACAGGCATCGGCAGGGCTCCGGGCAATTTTGGGTTGGTTTGGGAGACCCCTTAGCGGCAGCGCCGAGCTGACGCCAGCGTTGGCACAGCTGTTTCCAACAGGACATCGGCGCGGCCGGCTCGAACGCCCCTGTTGCCTCATGCTTGCCAGCCCGACCGGATTTGCGATGGCCAGTTTGTTCAGGAACGTGGCGGTCGGTGCTGGCCCGTTAAAGTTCCGCCCGAGACCGGCCGCCCGATATCGGCCCGCTTAACGGTCCGTTCGGCGCCCATCGGCGCAACTACTCAATGCTCCCGCCGTCCGATCCAACGCAGCCCCGCTGAGGCGCAGATAGGTCTTCTCGGCGAGGGTCTCGGCGCCAAGCATGCGGTAAAAGGCGATGGCGCCGGGATTGCAGCACAAAGCTGGCGTACCCGCGCGCGCTTGTGCCCG
>JBCDDO010000446.1:0-2552 GCA_039180245.1 Pseudomonadota bacterium
CGCCGGGGTCGATCTGGCGCGGCCCATCGTGACGACATGCGGGTCCGGCGTCACAGCGGCCATTCTGGCCCTGGCCCTGGCCCGTCTCGGGCATGGCCAGCATGCGGTTTATGACGGCTCCTGGGCCGAATGGGGCAGCTATCCCGATCTAAAGGTCGCGACCGGTGCGTGACGCAAAGGCCGGCGAGACTGTCCATGTGGTGGTCACCTATCTGGCGATGAACCGCCCGCCGGATTATCCCTGGCCGCCTGCGCCGGCCGGGCCGCCGCTGGCACTGCTTCACGCGGTCGATCCGCCGCCCTGGTACTTTCTCAATCTCTATGACGCCGTGGGGTCCGGGCATGAATGGACCGACTGGCACGATGCGTCTGCCGATGACCTGGCAGCCTATGTCGGGGACCCGCAGATCGAGCTTTACACCTTGATGCGCACGGGCTGGCCCGCGGGCATGTTCATGCTCGACTTTCGCACCGCCGGAAGCTGCGGCCTGGCCTATTTCGGGCTTGTGCCGGAAATGATCGGACGCGGCCTGGGCGGCTGGCTTCTGCGCACCGCCGTCCATATGGGATGGGACCGGGACGGGGTGGGCGCGATGATGGTCAACACCTGCACGCTCGATCATCCCACGGCCCTGCCGCTTTACCAGAAGGTGGGGTTTCAACCGGTCCGGCGCGAGACCCGCGCCCATGTTTTGGCGCGCGACCGCAACATGCCGTGAGAGGGTGCGCCGGCACCGCCTCGGTTGCGCCCGGCAGCGCATCGGCGTAGCACAGGGGGCACAGGAGGTGCCGTCATGTTCGAAGCGCTCAGCCCGCCACCGCCCGACAAGATCATCGCCCTGATCGGCGCGTTTCGGGCCGATCCCCGCCCCGACAAGGTCGATCTCGGCGTCGGTGTCTACAAGGATGCCGCCGGTGCAACCCCGGTCATGCGCGCGGTCAAAACGGCCGAGACCCGGTTGCTCGCAGCGCAAGACAGCAAGTCCTATAAGGCCCTTCTGGGCGATGAGACCTTCAATACAGCGCTGCGCGACTTGGTGCTGGGCGACAGTGTCGAGGCCGCGCGCGTGGCGGCGGCGCAGGCCCCGGGCGGCACCGGTGCGATCCATCTCTTGTTCGAGTTGATCCAGAAGGCCGGCAGCGGCGGCACCGTCTGGATCTCCGATCCAAGCTGGCCCAACCATGCCGCGATGCTCGCCCAGCTCAAGATGCCCATGCGCAGCTACCGCTATTTTGATGCCGAAAGCTGCGCGGTCGACACAGCCGGCATGCTGGAGGATCTGCGCGACGCCGGGCCCGGCGATGTGGTGCTGCTGCATGGCTGCTGCCACAATCCGACCGGGGCCAATCTTGGCACGGCCGATTGGGCAGCGGTGACGGATCTGGCGCTTGCCCAGGGCTTCACGCCCATGGTCGATTTTGCCTATCAGGGCTTTGGCGACGGGCTCGATGACGACGCGGCCGGGGTGCGCGCGATGGCGGCACGGGTGCCAGAGCTGCTGGTCGCGGCCTCCTGCTCGAAGAATTTCGGGCTTTATCGTGACCGGGTTGGCGTCGCCCTCGTGCTCGCCCAGACCCCGCGTGCCGCGGGGCTGGTTGCCGACAGCATGGCGGTGATCAATCGGGTGAACTTCTCCTTTCCACCCGATCATGGCGCAACAGTGGTCGGCATGATCCTGACCGATGCCGCGCTGCGGGCGGAGTGGCAGGCCGAGCTTGAGGAAATGCGGCTGCGGATGTTGCGGCTGCGCGAGGGGTTGGCCGAGGCGCTGCGACGCGAGACCAATGACAGCCGCTTCGATTTCGTCGCAAAGCATCGCGGGATGTTCAGCCGGCTTGGTGCCGGCGGCGCACCGGTCGAGCGCATCCGGGCCGAGCATGGCATCTACATCGTCGGCGATGGCCGGATCAATGTGGCGGGCCTGCCCGAGGATGGGCTTGACCGGCTTGCCCGCGCTATGGTGGCGGCCGGCATGTAGCCTCGGCCCGTTGGCCGGGTGAGCGACCAACGCGCCGCCGCGGGACCCGTGCCAAAAGCACGGGCCGGGCCCAAAGCGGCGGGCCCGATCTTTGATCGGGCGCGGCGCGCGGGAGCGCTGCCGTCTCGTTCCTGTCGCATTCCCGTTCTGGCCGCACCGCCGCGCGGGTGATCACACGCTGCCGGCGACGTTGGGGCCGCTCCTCAGGGCCCTCATTTCAGGGCTGGGCGTCGTCCGGATCGTCTGCAGGGACCGGCGCGACTTGGCGTAGCGCAGCTTGGGTCAAACGGGGTCGGGTTGCGGCGCGGTGGTTCGATGCGCGGCGCTCGAAGTCTGCACCAGGGCCAGCGCGATGCGAAACACCGCGCCCGTGCCCTCTCCCTCGGCCAGTACCAGATTGCCGCCCAACCGGCGCATGATCTCGCGGCTGATCGGAAGGCCGAGCCCGGCGCCGCGCACATCCGTCCGGCCCGGCACCCGTTCAAATTTCTCAAAGATCTGAAGGCGGTGCTGGGCCGGAATGCCGGGGCCATGATCGCGGATCTCGACCCAGGCGCGCCCGGTGTCAACGCC
>JBCDDO010000447.1:0-2544 GCA_039180245.1 Pseudomonadota bacterium
AAGACCTGTCGCAAGGGTCCGAGCGGATTGCGCTGCCGATGATCCTGTCAACCTCGGCCGTGCACAGCTGGCTGGTCGACCGGGGTCTTCGCACCTTCTGCTCGATCACCGTGCGCAGCGCGGAATGCATCGACAGCCATTATTTTGCGGTGCTGATCGGCTGCGGGGCCACCGTGGTGAACCCCTATCTTGCCCAGGACACGCTGGCCGACCGCATCGAGCGGGGGCTGTTGGATATGAGCCTGCGCGCGGCGATGGAGCGCTACCGCGAGGCGATCAGCCAGGGACTGCTCAAGATCATGTCCAAGATGGGGATCTCGGTCATCTCCTCCTATCGCGGCGGGCGCAATTTCGAGGCGCTCGGTCTGAGCCGCGCCATGGTGGCTGAGTTTTTTCCCGGCATGGTCAGCCGCATCTCCGGCATCGGTGTCGCCGGCATTCACAAGAAGGCCGCCGACATTCATGGCAAAGCCTGGCGTGGCGCGTCGAACATCTTGCCCATCGGCGGCATCTACAAGGCCCGGCAATCGGGCGAGGCGCATGCCTGGGGTGCCCAGCTGATGCATATGTTGCAATCGGCCGTGGCGCGGGGGAATTTCGACCTCTGGATGAAGTATTCCAGTGCGATGAAGTCGCGCCCGCCGATCCATTTGCGCGATCTCCTCGATCTCAAGCCCTTGGGCGCACCCGTGCCCTTGGAGGAGGTTGAGAGCATCACCGCGATCCGCAAGCGCTTTGTGACGCCGGGGATGAGCCTGGGGGCGCTGAGCCCGGAGGCGCACAAGACGCTCAATGTCGCGATGAACCGGATCGGCGCGAAATCCGACAGCGGCGAGGGCGGCGAAGATCCCAAGCATTTCCAGCCCGAGGCCAATGGCGACAACCCCTCGGCCAAGATCAAGCAGGTCGCCTCGGGCCGCTTTGGGGTGACGGCGGAATATCTCAATCAGTGCCAGGAGCTGGAGATCAAGGTCGCCCAGGGCGCCAAGCCCGGCGAGGGCGGGCAGCTGCCCGGGTTCAAGGTCACTGAACTGATCGCTCGGCTGCGGCATTCGACACCCGGCGTGACGCTGATCTCGCCGCCGCCGCATCACGACATCTATTCGATCGAGGATCTGGCGCAGCTCATCTATGACCTCAAGCAGATCAACCCGGATGCCAAGGTCTGTGTGAAGCTGGTCGCCTCCACCGGGGTGGGCACGATTGCCGCCGGTGTGGCCAAAGCAAAGGCCGACGTGATCCTGATCTCGGGGCATAATGGCGGCACCGGCGCCTCTCCTCAGACCTCGATCAAATATGCCGGCATTCCCTGGGAGGTTGGGATCTCCGAGGCGCATCAGGTGCTGGCGCTCAACAAGCTGCGCGGGCGGGTGGTGCTGCGCACCGATGGCGGGCTGCGCACGGGGCGCGACATTGTGATTGCTGCGATGATGGGGGCCGAGGAATACGGCATCGGCACCGCGGCACTGATCGCGATGGGCTGCATTATGGTCCGGCAATGCCAGTCCAACACCTGTCCGGTGGGGGTCTGCACCCAAGATGAGAGCTTGCGCGAGAAATTCGCCGGCTCGCCCGAAAAGGTGGTGAACCTGATCACCTTTTATGCCCAGGAGGTGCGGGAGATCCTGGCCAGCCTCGGGGCGCGCAGCCTCGATCAGGTGATCGGGCGGGCGGATCTGCTTACCCAGGTCAGCCGCGGCGCGTCGCATCTTGACGATCTCGATCTCAACCCGATGCTCATCAAAGTCGATGAGGGCGGCACGGTCTATGACCGCGAGCGGCCCCGGGTCGAGGTGCCGGACACGCTCGATCATCAGATCGTTAAGGACGCGCGGCCGTTCTTTCGCGATGGCGAGAAGATGCAGCTCTCCTATGCCGTTCAAAACACCCAGCGCACGATCGGGGCGCGGGTCTCCAGCCGGATCGTGCGGCGCTTTGGGATGCGCAACAGCCTGCAGCCCGATCATCTGACCGTCGTTCTCTCGGGCTCGGCCGGTCAGTCTTTGGGCGCTTTCGCCGCACCAGGGCTGAAGCTGGTCGTACAGGGCGATGCCAATGATTATGTCGGCAAGGGCCTGTCGGGCGGCATGGTGGTGGTGCGCCCGCCGCTGGGCAGCCCGCTCATCCCGCATGACAACACCATCATCGGCAACACCGTGCTCTACGGCGCAACCGGCGGGCGCCTCTTTGCCTCGGGCCGGGCGGGCGAGCGGTTTGCCGTTCGCAATTCGGGCGCCGAGGTTGTGGTGGAGGGCTGCGGCTCGAACGGCTGCGAGTACATGACCGGCGGCATGGCGGTGATCCTGGGCCCGGTGGGCGACAATTTCGGCGCCGGAATGACGGGCGGCATGGCCTTTGTCTTCGACCCGCATGACGCGTTCGCGGTGCGCATGAACCTCGACACGATCCTTGCCGTGCCGGTCGCCGCCGCCCATTGGGAGGGTGTGTTGCGCGGGCTGGTTGAGGCGCATTGGCGCGAAACCGGGAGCCCGCTGGCCGACACGCTTTTGCGCGATTGGAGCATGGTCTTGCCCGCCTTCCGTC
>JBCDDO010000448.1:0-2538 GCA_039180245.1 Pseudomonadota bacterium
CCAGCCGGATGAGCTTTTACACCGGGCGGTATGTGCGCAGCCACGGGGCGACCTGGAACGGCTTTCCCCTGCGCGTGGGCGAGGAGACGCTGGGCGATCATCTGCGCGCGCTCGGCGTGCCCAGCACCCTGGTTGGAAAGACCCATATGATCCCCGACCGCGACGGGATGGCCCGGCTGGGCATCGATCCGGAAAGCACCATCGGGGCGCTGGTTGCCGAATGCGGGTTTGAGGTCTTCGTGCGCGATGACGGCACCAATCACAGCGATTACCCGGGACGTCATGCCGAGGATTACGACGCGTATCTGCGCGCCCATGGCATGGATGGCGAAAATCCGTGGGAGGAATGGGCCAATACCGGCCTTGCCCCGGATGGCACGCTGCGCTCAGGTTGGATGCTGGAAAACGCGGCCTTCCCCGCCCGGGTGCCGCGGGAGCATTCCGAAACCGCCTGGCTGACCACCCGCGGCATCGAGTTCATCGACGCGCAGGGCGACCGGCCCTGGCTGATGCATCTGAGCTATATCAAGCCGCATTGGCCCTATCTGGCGCCGGCGCCCTATCACGCCATGTATGGGGCGGCCGATCTGCCCCCGGTCAATCGCAGCGACGCGGAGCGCCAGACCGACCATCCGCTGATGCAGGCCTGGCTGCAGACCCGGATTTGCGAGAGCTTTTCGCGCGAGGCGGTGCGCGATCTGGTCGGCCCGGTCTATATGGGGCTGATCAAGGAGCTTGATGACCAGCTTGGCCGGCTGTTTTCCTTTCTTGAACGGACGGGCCGGTTCGACGACACGATGATCGTCTTTTGCTCGGACCATGGCGACAATATGGGCGACCATTGGCTGGGCGAGAAGGATCTCTTCTACGACTGTTCGGCGCGCATCCCGCTTTTGGTCTATGATCCGCGGGCGGAGGCCGATCTCACCCGCGGCACCGCCAACGATGCGCTGGTCGAGGGGATCGATCTTGCCCCCACATTCCTGGAGTTTTTTGGCGGGCCGGCCAAGCCGCATGTGATCGAGGGCCGCTCGCTTGCCCCGCTCCTGCACGGCCAGGCGACCGCGCTGCGCGAGATCTGCTTTTCTGAATATGATTACAGCACCCGCGATGCGCGCCGCGCCGCCGGGGTCGATCAGGCCGCCGCACGGCTGGTCATGGTCTTTGACGGGCGCTGGAAATACATCCATGCCGAGGGGTTTCGCCCGATGCTGTTCGATCTGCAAAGCGATCCGGACGAGCTGGTGGATCTGGGCGGCGATCCCGCCTTCGGCGATCAGATCGCCCGGCTGGCGGCGCATCATTTCGCCTGGACCCGCCAGCATCACACGCGCACCACCCGCAGCGCCGCGCAGGTCGAGGCGATGACCGATCAGCAGGAGCCGCCGGGCATCTTCATTGCCTATCTCGACCGCGAGGAGCTGGAGGCCGATGGCCGCCGCCTGCCCCCGCATGTTGCCGGCTGAGCGGGTGTGTCGCGCTCTAACCCGGTGAGGCCGGGGGGCGCGCGCCCAGTTGCGACTGCACATCGGCCGGGGTGAGTGCGGCCCGCCGGTCCGGCGGGGTTGCAACATGCAGGGAGGCGGCGGCATTGGCATAGGCGCAGGCCTCGGCGAAGGGGTCGTCCAGGGCCAGTCGCGATGCGAGAGCGCCGAGAAACGCATCGCCCGCCCCATGGGTCGAGATCGGGGTGACCGGCAGCGCAGGCAGCGCGCCCGATGCAGCCCCGTCCTGCCAGATCAACCCATCCGCCCCCAGCGTGATAAGGGTGGCGCAGCCATCGGTCAGGCGGGCCAGGGCAGCTTTGGGATCATCCATGCCGGTCAGCGACGCGGCCTCGACCCGGTTGACGACCAGCAGATCGACCGCGCCGATGAGTGCGCCGATGGCGCGGGCCGGGGCGGCGTTGAGCACCACGCGAAGGCCCGCTGCGCGCGCCCTGCGGGCAAGCGCGAGGTTTGACGGTTCTGGGATCTCGTTTTGCAACAGCAGGATGCGGCATCCGGGCGGGAACGCGATACGATCGGCATCGATGCAGAGGTTGGCAGCGGAGACGATGACCGCCCCATAGCCGCCGGTCTCTCCGACGATGGCAACGCTCATGCCCGAGGCGCCTGGCACGACCCGGACCTGACCGCGCTCCACCCCGGCGGCATCGAGCGCGGCCAGCATCGCGGTGCCTGCGGGATCGGCGCCCACGCAGCCCGCCATTGCCACCTGCGCCCCGTGCTGGGCGGCCGCGACCGCCTGATTGGCGCCTTTGCCGCCGAGCGCATAGCTGACACCCCCGCCGGGCAGCGTTTCATCCAATGCCGGCAGGCGCGGTGCGGTGACGATTGTGTCCCAGTGCAGCGCCCCGACCACCAGAATATCCGCGCTCGGCCCAGCCGCCTGACCGGCCTTCTGAGTGGCCGCCCGCTCAACCGCCGGATCAGCCGCCAAAGAGTGCCGCCTGCACGATACGGGTGGAGAGCGCCGCATCCTGCCGCGCCATGGCCGCGGCAAGTGCAGGGTCATCGGCCAGTGTCGCGGCCAGGC
>JBCDDO010000449.1:0-2532 GCA_039180245.1 Pseudomonadota bacterium
ATTCCGGCGGCGCCGGGTTGCATCGCGGCGGCAACGGCATCTCCATCGGCTATGAGTTCTTGGAAACGGGCGAGATCTCGGTCCATGATGATCGCTGGCTCACCTATCCCTGGGGCGTGAATGGCGGCGAGCCGGGCATGCGCTCGACCAAGCGGCTGGTGCGTGCGGCCGGCGGTGAGGAGAACATCCCCTCCAAATGCGACCGGGTAAAGGTCGAACCCGGCGACATCCTCTATTTCAACACCTGGGGCGGCGGCGGCTGGGGCGATCCCTTGCAGCGGCCCGCCGAGACGGTGCTGGCGGATGTGCAGCGTGGGTTGGTCACAATCGAGGGCGCCAAGCGCTATGGCGTGGTGATTGCCGGCGGTAAAATCGACCAGCCGGCAACCGAGAAACTGCGCGCGCAGATGGCCAAGAAGCGCGGCGACACAAAGCTCTTTGACCGCGGGTTTGAAAGCCTCGATGAGCTGATGCGCCGGGCCAAGGCCGAAACCGGGTTCGAGCCGCCCAAACCGCCGGTCTTCAAGCAGTTCATGAAAGCCGCCGAATGAGCCAATCGAGCGAGGATCTGGAGGCGAACTATGCCCGCGCGGGCTATCATGCGCGGCAGGAGTGGGGCGCGCGGCCGGCCCTGCTGTTGATCGATTTCGCCGAGGCCTATTTTGCCCAAAACTCACCGCTTTACGGCGGCGAGGGATGCGCAACTGCCCGCGACGCGGCGGCGGGGCTGCTGGCCCAGGCACGGGCAGCCGGCGTGCCGATTGTCCATACGGAGGTGCGCTTTATGCCGGGCGGCGCCGATGGCGGGGTCTTTTTCCGCAAGGTGCCGGCTTTGGGGGTGTTTGAGGCGGGCAATCCGCTGGGCCGCCCGGTGGAGCCGCTGACCCCGGCACCCGGCGAGATTGTGGTGACCAAGCAATACCCATCGGCCTTTTTCGGCACCTCGCTGGCCGCAACGCTCACCGCGCTCGGCGTCGATACGCTGATCCTGACCGGGCTCACCACCTCGGGCTGCGTGCGGGCCACCTGCGTCGATGCGATGAGCCATGGTTTCATCACGCTGGTGGCCGAAGAGGCCTGCGGCGATCGGGCCGCCGAGCCCCATGACGCCAACATCTTCGACATGTCGGCGAAGTACGCCGATGTGATCCAGGTGGCCGAGGCCGCCGCGTATCTGATCAAAACAGCCCAAACAGACGGAGACAGGGAATGAGGACTCTTCTGGCGACGGTCACGCTGGCCGGTTTTGCAAGCCCGGCATTGGCCGATCTCGACGCAGCAAAAGCGCTGATCGAGCAGTATTCGCAACCGCCCAGCTTTTCAGCGCCTGGTCCGGCATTCGATGCCCAGGCCTGCATGGCCGACAAGTCGATGTTTGTGATCCCGCTGACCAATGCCAATCCCTTCAACGCCACGATCAGTGCGAGCATGATCGAGGCGGCCGGCCAAGTCGGCTTTAATCTGCGGGAGTGGGAAACCCAGCTTGACCCCGCGCAGTGGATCCAGGGCATCAACACAGCCGTGGCCGAGAGCTTTGATCTGATCGACCTGCAGGGCGGCTTGCCGCCGGAATTTCTGGTTCCGCAGATCATGGAAGCGCGCACTGCCGGTGTGAAGGTCACCGCCACCCATAACTGGGACGCCACCACCCAGACCGTGCCCGATTTCATGGATGGCGCGGCGAACACCGATTACGTGACCGTCGGCACGATCCTGGCCGCCTGGGCGATGGTGCAGACCGAAGGCAAGGTCAACGCGCTGGTGCTGGGGCCAGATGAGATCACCCCCACCGCGCCGCTGCGCGACGCGATCACCGGCTATTTCGACGAAAACTGCCCGGATTGCAGCTGGACCTATGTCAACACGCCGGTCACCGAATGGGCGACCAAGATCCAACCCGCCGTACAGGCCGCACTGCTGGCCGACCCGACCATCAACTACGTCATCCCGATCTACGATTCGATGAGCCAGTTCGCGGTGCCGGCCATCCAAATCGCGGGTTCGGATGCCAAGGTCATCAGCTATAATGGCACGCCCTTCGTGCTCGACATGATGCGCGATGGCGACATTGTCGAGATGAATGTCGGCGAAAGCCTGGGCTGGGTCGGCTATGCCGCGGTCGATGCCAATATGCGTCTGCTCTGCGGGCTGGACAAAGTCACCGCGCTCAACACCCCGGCCTATATCTTCACCGATGCGAATGTCGCCGATGCCGGGGTGCCCGCCACCTTCAATGATGGCTATGGCGATGTGCATGTCGACGGGTTCAAGGCGCTCTGGGGCGTCGAGTGACCAAGCCTGCGATGGGGGCGGGGGACGGTCCCGCCCTCTCGATCGAGCATCTGAGCAAGCGGTTCGGCGGTGCCCTGGCGCTTGACGATGTGTCGCTGACCGTTGCCCGCGGCGAGGTCCATGGGCTGTTGGGCTCCAACGGCTCGGGCAAATCCACGCTGATCAAAGTGCTGGCCGGGTTCCACGCGCCGGAGCCGGGCGCGCGCATCGCGCTTTACGGCAAGCGCGTGCCGCTGCCGG
>JBCDDO010000450.1:0-2518 GCA_039180245.1 Pseudomonadota bacterium
GTGGAGCATATCGACCCCATCCAGATCGGCCTCTTCCTCTTGCGTGCGCGAGAACTTGTAAATGGAATCAATCAGGCTGATCCCGGCAAGCTGGCCGACAATCGGCACAAAGGACAGCCAGCCCGCCGTGTTCGTCTTGCTTTTCGCTTTGCGGAACATTTTGAGGCTGTGGCGGCGCTGGAAATGCGAATATTCATGGCCCAAAACTGCGGCGAGCTGCGCTTCGTTCTGCGTGCGCAGCAACAGCCCCGATTGCAGCAGGAAGGGCTCGATCACCTCCTCCAGCGCATCGCGGCTTTCCGACAGGGCCGCGGCCATGGTCTCGATGCCGACCGGCCCGCCGCTGAAATTCTTGGCGATCATCGAGAGGTAGCGCCGGTCGGCCCCGTCGAGGCCCAGATCGTCGACCCCCAGGCGCGACAGGGCCATGTCGGCCAGTGCGCGGGTGACGCGGCCCTCGCCCTCGACAATCGCAAAATCGACCACCCGGCGCAGCAGGCGCCCGGCGATGCGGGGGGTGCCGCGGGCCCGGCGGGCGATCTCATGCGCGCCGGCCGGTTCGGCCTCGGCCCCCAGCAGGCCGGCGGCGCGGCTGACGATGGCCTCCAGCTCGGCCACCTTGTAAAACTCCAGGCGCAGCGGAATGCCGAAGCGGTCGCGCAAGGGTGTGGTGAGCAGGCCCAGCCGGGTGGTGGCGCCGACCAGGGTGAAGGGCGGCAGGTCGATGCGCACGGTGCGCGCGGCGGGCCCTTCGCCGATCACGAGATCGAGCGCGAAATCCTCCATGGCGGGGTAGAGGATTTCCTCGACCACCGGGTTCAGACGGTGGATCTCGTCGATGAAGAGCACGTCGCGTTCGTCGAGATTGGTCAGGATGGCGGCCAGATCGCCGGCCTTGGCCAGCACCGGGCCGGAGGTGGTGCGGAAATTGACCCCCAGCTCGCGGGCGACGATCTGGGCGAGGGTGGTCTTGCCCAAGCCCGGCGGGCCGTAGAGCAGCGTGTGGTCCATGGCCTGGCCACGCGTGCGTGCGCTTTCCACAAAGACCCGCAAATTGGCGCGGGCCTCGGCCTGGCCGGTGAAGGCCTCCAGGCTGCCGGGCCGCAATGCGCGGTCGCGCGCTCCGTCACCCGTGCCGTTTGGGTCGGCGCCGGGCAGCGGCTCGGGGCGAAGAAGGGGGTCGGGCTCGGTCACGCGCGCAGCCTGGGCCGATCAGGGTTTCGGTGCAAGATGGCGCAGCGCAGCACGGATCAGGGCGGGTGCGCCCATTGCGCCCGCCTCCCCGGTCTCGCCCGCCCCGCTCGCCGCATCCGACACTGTCGCGATGGCCGCGGCCGCCTCGCCGGCGGGATAGCCCAGATTCGTCAGCGCCGACAGTGCATCGGAAGCTGCCGCGGGCGCGACGCTTGCGGTGCTGGGCGCCTGGGCGGCCATCCGCGCCGCAGGCGCGGCCGACGGAGCGGGCTCCGGCGGGGGGGCGGCTGGTGCCGACCCCATGGCCGTCTGCCCCGGGTTCCGCCCGGCGACCATCAGCAGCGGCGCTTTGTCCTTGAGCTCCGCGACAATGCGCGCCGCCAGTTTCGGTCCAACCCCGGGCACCGCGCGCAGCGCCGCCGCATCGCCCAGTGCCAGCGCCCGCGCCGCGCGCTCAGGGTCCAGATGGCCCGAAATCGCCAGCCCGAGCCGCGCGCCGACGCCCTGAACCGAGGTCACCATGCGGTGGAACTCGCGCTCCTCCAGGCTGGGAAATCCCAGGAGCTGCAAGAGATCCTCGCGCACGACCAGGTCGGTGAACAGGGCTGCAGCGCCGCCTTCGGCAGGCAAGGCTGCCAACGTGCGTTCGGCGCAATGGATGACATAGCCCACGCCGCCGGTTTCGCCGCCTGTGTCGATGACGACATGGTCCGCGGCCTTGGAAAAGATCCGGCCCCGAATAAGGCCGATCATGCAGCGCTCCGCCCGCCGAGACCCGATCCGCCCGATCCGGGCCCGTCGGCGCCGCTGTCGCCACATGCCGCCTCCGGCGCGTCGGTTCGGGCCGCGCCCCCTAGGGCGGCGGACTGCGACCCAGAGCCCGGCCCTATCGGCCCTGGAACATTCGGGCCCTGAACACTCGGGCCTGGAACAATCGGGCCCTGAACACTCGGGCCCTGAACACTCGGGCCTCGATCTGCCGAGCCTTTGCCGACCGCCTGCGCCGCGCCGCCATTCTCTGCGCGCGCCACGGCCCGATCCAGCCGTCCTGCAAACTGGGCATGATGGGCATGGCAGAGCGCCACGGCCAGCGCGTCGCTTGCATCCGGGCCGGCAATCTCGCAGCCCGAAAGCTGCAACCGCACCATCTGCTCGACCTGCGCCTTTGCGGCATGGCCGACCCCGACAACCCCTTTCTTGACCGCATTGGGCGCATATTCGGCAACGGGAAGGCCGGCCCGGGCCGGCACCAACAGGGCGACCGCCCGGGCCTGGCCAAGCTTCAGGGTTCCCGCGGCATCCTTGTTCACAAAGGTCTGTTCGA
>JBCDDO010000451.1:0-2518 GCA_039180245.1 Pseudomonadota bacterium
CCGGATCGCCGTCGAGCGTGTAATAGGCCCGCTCGATCTTATAGCCGTCGCCGCCCGCAGGCTCGGGCTGATCGGGCACGCCGAACACGGTGAGCGTCGCGTCGACCTGCTCGGGCCCGGTATTTTCGATCACCACCTGCGCATCGCCCGGCTCGAAAAGCCGCACCAGCGGCCCCTCCATCGGGCGGCCATCCACCAAGAGCCCCAGCCTGTCGCTGCGATCGATGAGGGCATGGGCGGCCATCAGCGTCCAGGCGTTTTCCTGGGTGGAGCGGCTGCGCAGCCGACCGGCCCGGGGCAGCGCGATGCGGGTCAGGCGGCGCCGGTCCAGCACCTCGCTGCGCGCCTCGACCGCCAGGGTCAAAATCGCCGCGGCATCGCGCGCGCGGCTGCCGTAATCGGCACGCCAGGCGAAATCATCCTCGCCCTCAAACCCCGCACCGGCCAGGCGGAACATCGCATCGGCCCGCGGTTGATCGCCGTAATAGGCCAGGGCCAGGCCAAGCTGGGCCTGGGCAAGCGGGGTGGCGAAATCCTCGGCCTTTTGGTCGGCATAATAGCGCAGATCGCCGATCGAGGCCGCGTTTTCGCGCGCCAGCACCATCAGCGCATAGGCGATCCCCTCGCCGCCCCGCTCAAAATCCGAGGCATAGTTGATCCGGTTGCGCAGGTTCTGCACCGCAAGGCGAAAGGCGGTGTCCGGCACGGCATGGCCGAGCCCGCGCGCCCGGGACAGGAAATCGGTCACATAGGCGTCGAGCCAGAGATCCCCGCTGCCCGGCCGCCAGAGCCCGAAGCTGCCGGCGGCGGCCTGATTGGCCAGCACCGCCTCGACCGCCTGGGCGATGCGCCGCTCAAGCGTGTCGGTCTGCGGGCCCTTGCGGCCGGACGGGTCGACCAGCCCCATCGCACGGGCCACCGCGCCCACATAAAGCAGCGGCAGGGCGCGCGAGGTGATCTGTTCGGTGCAGCCATAGGGATAGCGGTCGAGCGCGGCCAGCAGCCCCGGCGCGTCGAACCGCGCAAAGGGTCCCAGGGCAAGCGTCGCCCGCCCAGTGCCGGGGATGATGCCGTCAAAGGCCTCTTCATCAAGAACCAGCCGCCCGTCGACGGCGGCCAGCGGGATGCGCGAGCTGCGCGCGACCTCCGGATCATAGGCCCGCACGCCCAGCACATGGCGCTTGACCAGCTCGGTGCCGTCGGGGGTGGTCAGCCGGATGGTGACCGCGGCATCGGCCACCGCGACCGCCTCGATGGGAATCTCAAGCTCGGCCCGGGCCAGCTGGCCCAGGGGCACGGTGCCCGAGAGCCCCGGCGGCAGCGACAGTGCCGGATCGGCACTGATGGCCAGGTCCATCTCGCCGGAGGGTCCCTTGGCATGCGCGAGATCGACCCGCAGGACCGAGCGGTCGCCCGGTGCGAGATAGCGCGCCGAGGAGGTGGTGATGACCACCGGATCCCGCACCAGAATATCGGCCTCGGCCTGGCCCAGCCCGGTCTCCGACCAGACCACGGCCATCAGCTTTACGGTGCCGTTGAAATCGGGCAGGTCGAACACCGCACGGGCGGTGCCGTCCGCCCCAACCCGCACCGGCCCGGAAAAGAAGGCGACGAGCGCGTCGACCGGGGGCGCGGCGCGGGTGCGATCGAGATCGCCATCGCCGCCCGAGCGCAGCCGGCCAGGATCGCCGGCCAGCCCATCGATCAGCCGGCCATAGAGATCGCGCAGCTCCACCCCCAGCTTGCGCTGGCCGAAATAATGCGCCGAGGGGTCGGGCGCGGTGTGGCCGGTGATGTTGAGAATGCCCACATCGACGGCCGCGATGGTTGCCCAGACGGTCTGACCCTTGGGCGCGGCCACGCGTAGCACCGCCTCCAACGGGGCGCGGGGCGCGGCCTCGGCCGGCATGTCAAAGCGGGCCGCCAGTGCGGCCTCGCCGGGGTCGAGCCCGGCCCAGGCAATGCCGATGGCACGGTCGGGGTTGCGCCCGGCCGGCGCGTCCATCGGCCGGATCAGGCTTGCGGCGACATAGGCGCCGGGATGCCAGCCCTCGGTGACCGGCAACTCGATGGTGGTCTCGCCGGCCGGCACCTCGACCGCCTGAAAGTCGACCAGCCGGTCGGAGAGCACGGTGACAACGAGGGTGCCGGGCTCCTCGGCCTCGACCCGCAGACGGGCGGTGTCCCCCGGCGCGTATTGGGCCGCATCGAGCCCAACGGTCAGCCGGTCGGGCGTGTCGGTGCCGGCCACGGGCGCGTACCAACCGGCGGTAAAGCTGGTGCTGGCCTGCACGGCGCCGTCTTCCAGGCTCACCAGCCGCAGCTCATAGCGCCCCCATTCCACCGGCGCCTCGATCAGCGCGGGCGCAGCGGCGGTCACGAACGTCTCGCCGCTGGCGATGCGGGTGCGCCGGGTGATCGGCTCGAACCGCCATTGCCCGTCGGTCTGGTACCATTGCCAGCGCGTCTGCACGCGGCTGAGCGTCCAGCCCAGGCGCGGCATGTCGATGGATGACAG
>JBCDDO010000452.1:0-2509 GCA_039180245.1 Pseudomonadota bacterium
CCTTGATGCCATCGGCCAGCGCCTCCAGCGTCAGCGTTTCCCACAGACGCGGCGCGTCGGGGTAGAGCCCGGCCGCGAACCGGTCGTTGAGATATCGGCAGATAACCCGGCTGTCATAAAGCGCCGGTCCATCGGGGCGCTCCAGACAGGGGATCTTGCCCAGCGGGTTGTAGGCCAGCGGCATCGACCCGGGGGCAAGCGGCGTTCCGGCAGCGGGCACAAGCTCGACCTCATCGGCCCGGCTGGCCTCCAGCACCAGAACATGCACCTTGCGCACGAAGGGCGATGCGGGGTTGTGGTAAAGTCGCAGGCTCATCGCCTATACCCGCCGCAGGCGCAGCCGGGCCAGGGCGGTCATGTCGAGTTCCACCCCCGGGCCGGATTGTCCAAGCCGAATGGTCCGGCGAAACTTTCCGGCCGCGTCATAGCGCGCCGCGCCCTCCGAGCTTTCGGTGGACAGCTCCACCCCCTCATCGACCTGATCGAGCGTGGCCTCGCGCAGCGCGTCGCGCGGTTCACCGCGGCGCCGGCGTGCAGCGTAAATGGCAAGAGCCGCCACGGCGCCGATTCGCAGGGCGGTCAGCGCGGCAGGGGTCAGGGCAAGCGGTGCGGGCATCGCGGGTCCTCCTTGGCCGTTAAGATAGGGGGGCAGCCCGCGTCAGGCAATTGCCGGCGGATCGTGCGGAAGGTTGCACCGGTCGCCGACGCTGCATGTGCCGCGTCGGGCCGCCGCGCCCATTGGGGCTGGGCAGGGTGCTGCGGCGCCACTACAAAGCCGCGCGGGGCGTCGCGGGTCTCGATCATCAGGCGCGGAGGTTGAGAAGGATGACAGAGCACCGGCCCAAGATCTTGGGCGTTGGCGGCACGACCCGGGCAGGATCGCTGACCGAGCTGGTGCTTCGCGCGGCGCTTGCGCGTGCCGAAGCGCTGGGTGCGGTCACCCGGGTCATCGCGGGCCCGGCGCTCGATCTTCCGGTCTACGACCCGGGCATGTCCGAGCGGTCGGACGCGGCGGCCACGCTTGTCAGCGCGCTGCGCGAAGCCGACGGCATCATTCTGGCCTCGCCGGGCTATCACGGCTCGGTCTCGGGCCTTATCAAAAATGCGCTCGATTATGCCGAGGATCTGCGCGAGGACGCCCGGCCCTATTTCAGCAACCGTGCGGTCGGGCTTGTGGTCTGTGCGGATGGTGTCCAGGCGCTCGGCGGCACGCTCAGCACCTTGCGTTCGATGACCCATGCGCTGCGCGGCTGGCCGACGCCCTATGCCCTGCTCGTGCGCGGCCGCGACCGGCCCATCGATGCCGACGGGCGCTGCACCGATGCGCGCACGGCCGAAGGGCTGGACATTCTTGCCGGCGAGATCGTCGAGTTTGCCCGCCGTCAGGCCCTTCCGCTTGAGGCTTTGCCGCCGGCCCCGCCAGCATAGGGGATGTTTGCACCTACGCAGATGCGCGCGGCGATGCGCTGCTGTTCGGCTCGACACTCTCGGCCGGCCGAACTGCATGTCCCGGTTTCAGCTTGGGCGATGAACACCGATGCCGGGCGGGATCCGCGGCCCCAGGCCCAGATCGCAAGGCATGCGGGGCGTTTGCGGCGGCGTGACGCACAGATCGCGCGCCTGCAGCCACGCAGCAATGACCAGCGGGACATAGTCGCGCGTTTCACGGTAGTTCGGCACACCCTTCGATCGCAGCACGGCGTTCTCGCCGGCATTGTACCCGGCCAGCGCCAGCAGCGGATCCTGATCGAAGAGATCGAGCAGCAGGTCAAGATAGGCAGCCCCGCCGGCGATGTTCTGCGCCGGATCATAGGGGTCGGCCACGCCAAAGCGCCGGGCTGTGGCTGGGATGAGCTGCATCAGGCCTTGGGCGTCCTTGGGGCTCTTTGCCGTTGGTCGCCCAGCCGATTCGATCAGAATCACCGATGCGATGAACGCCGCCGACACACCGGTGCGCCGCGCCGCCCGGTCGATTTCGGGCCCAAATGTCTCAATGATCTCCCGCAGCCGGGTCGAGGGGCCAAGCACTGGCCGACCATCGGCATGGGCTGCTTGTATGGTTGCCACGGCAAGGGCCAGTCGTGCGGCCGGCGTGAAATCCTGCTCTGCCGGAACCGCCTTCCAGAAAAAGCCGAACCGGGCGGCGCGGCGTGGTCTTGGGGCCGGGGTGGCAGAGGTCGCCGTGGTGCCGATTTGCACCGTGATGCGCTTGGCTGCGCCCGGGCGCGGCGCCCGCACGCGCTTGAACGTGAAGTCGGTGCTCTGATCTTGGGCTTGGGCGCGCATTGGTCCGACCTGGTCGGACGGTGCAACCAATCCCAATGTCAACGCCGCGGTTGCCGCAACAATCGTTCGAATCATGGCCAGACTGCTCGCATAACTGGTGGCTTTTTGAGATTATTACCAAAAATTAGAGGGTTTGGCTTCCTTTGGTGCAGCAATGACGCCAAACTGCCCGAAAGCTGCCACACTGGTGTTGGAAGTTTTTCCTCGGCAAGCGTGTTTGGCG
>JBCDDO010000453.1:0-2509 GCA_039180245.1 Pseudomonadota bacterium
CCAACATCACGGCCCGGCCACGCGCGGTGCGCTCCTCGCCCTCTGGCGTGGAAAAGACCAGATCGCCGGCCAGCCTGCGCGTGAAGCTGCGGCCGCCCTTTGCCACCTCTTCCGAGAGATCGCCGCGCATCAGCCCCAGCCAATTGGCATAGGCGGCCACTTTGTCCTCGGCAGAGGTGGCAAAGGGCGGCCGCAGCTTCACGCGCAGGCTGGCCGGCGATCTGGTCTTTTCCACGCCAGAGGGCGAAGAGCGCACCGCGCGCGGCCGCGCCGTGATGCTGGTGCGCAATGTCGGGCATCTGATGACCACGCCGGCGCTGCGTGACCGGGAGGGCAATGACGCCTTCGAGGGGTTGCTCGACGCGATGGTGACGGTGCTCTGCGCCGTTCATGACGTTCGCGGTGCGCGGGCCAATTCGCCGGCCGGGTCGATCTATGTCGTGAAGCCAAAGATGCACGGCCCCGAGGAGGTCGCCTTTGCCTGCGAGGTGTTTGACCATGTCGAGGCTGTGCTCGGCCTGCCGGCCAACACCGTCAAGATCGGCATCATGGATGAGGAGCGGCGCACCAGCGCCAACCTCAAAGCCTGCATCAAGGTCGCCAAGGCCAGGCTTTGCTTCATCAATACCGGGTTTCTCGACCGCACTGGCGACGAGATCCACAGCTCGATGCAGGCCGGCCCAATGCGGCGCAAGGGCGAGATGAAGGGACAGTCCTGGCTGTCGGCCTATGAGGAGCGGAATGTCGAGATCGGACTGGCCTGCGGGCTGTCGGGGCGCGCGCAGATCGGCAAGGGCATGTGGGCCATGCCCGACCGGATGGCGGCGATGCTGACGGAAAAGATCGGCCACCCCAAATCCGGGGCCAACTGCGCCTGGGTGCCCAGCCCGACCGCGGCCATTCTGCACGCAACGCATTACCACAAGGTCGATGTGCGGGCCGTTCAGACCCGGCTGGCCCAAGAGGCACCGCGCGCAAGGCTGTCCGATCTCTTGACCATCCCGGTCGCCACTGGGCGCAACTGGTCAGAGGCCGAGATCGCCGAAGAGTTGGAAAACAACGCCCAAGGCATTCTGGGCTATGTCGTGCGCTGGGTCGATCAGGGCGTGGGATGTTCGAAGGTGCCGGACATCCATGATGTGGGGCTGATGGAGGACCGCGCGACCTGCCGCATCTCCAGCCAGCTGCTCGCCAACTGGTTGCACCATGGCATTGTCGATCGGGACCGGATGCTGGAGGTGATGCAGCGCATGGCTGCGGTTGTCGACCGGCAGAATGCGGCCGATCCAGACTACCGGCCCATGGCCCCCGGTTTCGACGGGCCGGCCTTCCAGGCCGCCAGCGCGCTGGTTCTGGATGGGGCGGCGCAGCCCTCGGGCTATACCGAGCCGCTGCTCCATGCCCATCGACGCCAGGCAAAAGCCGGGGCCTGAGCCAAGCGGCGGTTGGGCTGAACTGGAGGGCGGAAAGCGCTGCATTGGCACGCGGCACGGCTTGCAGGAAACGACGCGTTTCGCGAAAATCCTAGGCAGTTGCCTCGTTTCGGTCTTTGCGATGGGTCAAGATATCTCGACGAGGATGGGGCGGCGCACTATCGTGGATTGGGCATTGCGGAGGTGAAGACAGATGGCGCGGCCGGTCGTTGGGATCATCGGAAACACACATACAATCAACGACAGCTATGTCACGCAGGCGGTGGGTGAGATAAACCTGCGCGCGGTGGCCGAGGTCTGCGATGCTGTGCCGCTGATTGTCCCCGCGCTTCCGGATGTGGCGCGCGTGCCCGATCTGCTCGAGGCCTGCCACGGCTTCGTGTTCACCGGCGGGCGGCCGAATGTTCACCCATCCTTTTATGGGCATGAGGAGACCGAAGGCCACGGCCCGTTCGACCGCAACCGCGATGAGCTGGTCTTGCCCTTGATCCGCGAAGCTGTTGAACGCGCGGTGCCGATCCTTGGGCTTTGCCGCGGGTTTCAGGAATTCAACGTCGCCTTTGGCGGCACGCTGCATCCGGAGATCCGCGATCTGCCCGGCCGGATGAACCACCGCATGCCGCCTGAGGGCACGATCGAAGAGAAGTTCGCCCTGCGCCATCCGATCCATCTGACGCCGGGCGGCAAATTCGCGCAGCTTTTCGGCGCCGATGAGGTCATGGTCAATTCGCTGCACGGGCAGGGCATCATCGATGCAGGCCAGCGGATCGTGATCGACGGCCATGCCCCGGATGGCACGCCCGAGGCGATTTATGTCGCCGGCGCGCCGGCCTTTGCCATGGCCGTTCAATGGCATGCGGAATGGCGCGCGGCCGAGGACGATGTCTCGCGCCCGCTCTTTGGGGCCTTCGCCGAGGGCATGCGGGCGCTGCGCAAGGCGGCCTAGCCAGGCCGGACCCAACGGGCGCAGCGCCCGCATGCCCTCGGCGAAGGCCCCAAAGAGCGGGCGCGAGACATCGTCCTCGGCCGCGCGCCATTCCGCATGCCATTGAACGGCCATGGCAAAGGCCGGCGCG
>JBCDDO010000454.1:0-2502 GCA_039180245.1 Pseudomonadota bacterium
AAATGCGCCCCCTCATCGGTGAAGAGCGTTTGCCAATAGGCCAGCGCCATTTCCCATTGCGCGCCCTTGGGCGCCCGCGGCCGCCCGCGCACATAGTCAAAGGTGGTCTGGTCGGGGGCGATCAGCCCGGCCCGGGCGCCGCCCTCGATGGCCATGTTGCACACGGTCATCCGGCCTTCCATGGAGAGCGCGCGGATCGCCTCGCCGCAATATTCGAGGACATGGCCGGTGCCGCCAGCGGTGCCGGTGCGGCCGATGATCGAGAGGGTGATGTCCTTGGCCGTAACCCCGGCGGGCAGGTTGCCGGTGACCTCGACCTTCATGTTCTTCGATTTTTTCTGGATCAGGGTCTGGGTGGCCAGCACATGCTCGACCTCGGAGGTGCCGATGCCATGGGCCAGCGCGCCGAACGCGCCATGGGTGGCGGTGTGGCTGTCGCCGCAGACGATGGTCATGCCCGGCAGGGTCCAGCCCTGCTCGGGCCCGATGATGTGCACGATGCCCTGGCGGATGTCGTCGACGCCGTAATACTCGATGCCGAACTCTTCGGCATTGGCCTGCAGAAGGTCGACCTGGATGCGGCTTTCGGCATTCTCGATGCCCTTGGAGCGGCTGGCATCGGTGGGCACGTTGTGATCGGGCACGGCCAGGGTCTTTTCCGGCGCGCGAACCCGGCGCCCAGTCATCCGCAGCCCCTCGAAGGCCTGCGGGCTGGTGACCTCATGGGTCAGATGCCGGTCGATATAGAGCAGCGAGGTGCCGTCCTCGCCCTCATGCACCAGATGCGCGTCCCAGATCTTGTCGTAAAGCGTCTTTGCGGCCATGTCGTTCCTCCGCCTGTTGTCCCGTTTCAAAGCGTCGCCAGGCGGCCGGTCAGGCGCCCTGTGCCAGGCGGCGGCCGAAGAACCGCTCACGCAGGCGGGCGGTGTCGGCAATGTCGCGAACGGGTGTCATGGCCTCAGCATGTATCGACTGCGGCATTTTCCTGCAAGCACGCCTCTGCCTTGGCCGGTGCGGGGCTGGCCGGTCCGGGCAGCGCCTCAAGCCAGTTGAGCGCGAGGCCGGCCCAGCCCTTTGGAATGGCATGCCCGCCGGGGTGGAGCGCGAAGCTCAGATCGCCGCCCGGCGCGCAGGAGGTCCAGCGGCGGATCAGATACATCCCTTGCGCATCATAGCTGTCGGGGTCGTCTTTGATGCACGCACTTGCGTCGCGCAAAAGATTGAGGCCGACAAAAAGATCGCCCTGGGTGATCCGCCCGCCGGCGACCGACCGGCCCTCGATCGGCACCACCGGGTCCGACCAGCCATGGACGTGGAAAAGCTGCACCGGCCCGTCGCAGGTGGCGGGCAGGGGCCGCCACATCAGCCCGGCAATGGGGGCATAGGCCGCAAAGCTGTCTGGGGCCGAACAAGCCAGCCGCCAGACCATCATGCCGCCGCCCGAAAAGCCCGAGACCATGGCACCGGCGGGCAGGTCGAACCGCGCCGTGGCATCGGCCAGGGCCGCGCGGATGAAGGCGATGTCGTCGCGCCGGCTGACCTGCATCTGGCTGTTCCAGCTGTTGGGGCTGCCGGGCACCCGCGGCAGAGCGGTGGGCGCGATCAGGGCATAGCCGCGCTCGGTGAACTGGCGCATCAGCCCCTTATTGGCGACCACCCGCTCACCAAGGCCGCCATAGCCATGCAGGAACACGACGGCACCGCGGATCGGCCCGTCCGGCAGGGCGATGTGATAGACCCCGCCCTCAACCTCGCAAGCCTCCGCCCCACCGCAGGCCAGGGCCGGCACCGGCAGCATCAACAGAAGACTGAGAAATAGTGACTTGAGCATCTGGTTCTCCGAATCGCGCCTGATCCGACTTTGGGCTGAATGGCGCGAAGATCCAGAAAAATGCCCGTGTTCGCGACGGTACTCAGAGCGGTGCCCAGAGCGGTGCCCAGAGCGGTGCCCAGGGCGGGTCTCTCAGGGCGGGTCTCTCAGGGCGGGTCTCAGAGCGCGGCGCCGTTTTGGAAGAATGCGGCATGGGGCCGGATCTGCCCGGTGACGATGCCGCGGCGGTTGGTCTGCTGCGTGTGGCTAGTTGCACGCACGGCGGCGGGCTCGACCACGCCGAGCCGGACCAGAAGGGCCGCCATCGCGGCATCGGCCGCCCGGGTCGCGCCATCGACGATCTTGAGCGCCACGCCCAGGCCGCGGCCGGGAAGGATGGCAAAGAACACCCCCTCGGCCCCGGTTTTGACCGCCGCCCGCCCCTGGGCTGCGCGCATCAGCGCCGTGCAGGCGCGGTCCTCGCCGGCCACAAGATCGGGATGGGCGATCATAGCGGCAACCAGCGCTTCGGCCGCCGCGCCCCGCCTGCCGCCAAAGCCGGCCGCGGGCGCCGCGAACCGGGCCATGGCATGGGCGAAATCGGCCAGCCGGCCGGCGAAGTTCGGGGCCGAGCAGCCATCGATCGCATGCCCGGGGCTTTCGGCGCCGGTGCATGCTTCCCAGGCGTCGCG
>JBCDDO010000455.1:0-2493 GCA_039180245.1 Pseudomonadota bacterium
ATGAGATGGCGCAGATCGGCAAGGCCGGCGGCCTCGATCACCGCATCGCTATAGCCGCGGCTGGCATTGTCGCCAAAGCCATAGAGCGCCGGCGTCGGGTCGAGCCCGCGCGCCCCGGTGAGGCGAAAGTAAATCCAATGCTGGCAGTGAAAGGCCGTGGCCGCGCGGTCGATAAGCTCGGGCGCGTGCTTGCGCATCCACAAAAGCTGGCTGCGCATCTGGCAGGCCAGCGGTCCGCTCATCGTATGAGCATAGATCGTTTCGTATTCCGGCGCTGCGGCCAGCGCCGAGGCTTCCTCGGCCGCACGGGCATCGAGCCAGAGCCAGCCATCATGGACCGGCTCGCCGGCGGCATCGATCAGCCAGCAGCCATCGCCCTGACCGGTGACCGAGACCGCAAGGGCCCGACGCGCAAGATCGGGCACCGCTTCGGCCAGATCTCGCAAGACCGCGGCGCTGTCGGTCCAGGTGCGGGCCATCTCCTGCTCGGCGCCGCCGCCGGGCAGCATGGCATAGCTGTTGCGCCGGCTTGCCTGACCGATCTGGCGCAGATCTGTGTCAAAGGCCACCGCCTTGATCACCGAGGTGCCGGCATCGATGCCGATCAGAACCGGGCCGCCGGTCATCGGCGCCACGCACCGCGCCGGTCCGTCCCGTCACACCCGGCGGGCGGCCTGTGGGTGGTCTGTCGGCAGGCCGCACCAGCGCCAGAGTGGTGCCAACCAGCCGCCGCCAGCCTAGGCATCCGCCGGCTCGGCCATCAGGCGTTCCAGATGATCGTCCGTGTCGCCAAGCTGGTGGTCGATCATCACCAGCCGTTTGGCGCAATGCGAGATTTCCGCAGCCCAGGTCATGGCGATGCCGCCATGCATTTGCACCGCTTCTTCGGCGATCTGCCGCGCAACCCGGCCAACCAGATGTTTGGCCATTGAAACTGGACGATCCGAGCCGCCGCCGCTCAGCGCATCGGCCCCCAGAATGGTGATGGAGCGGGCCTGCTCGACCTCGATGGCCAGATCGACGAAACGGTGCTGGAGCGCCTGAAAGCCGCCGATGGGCCGGCCGAATTGGGTGCGGGTCTGCAGGTAATCGGTCAAGAGCGCCATTGTCCGGTCCATCACCCCGACCGCCTCGGCGCAGAGCGCCACGCAGCCCCAGGCGAGCGCGTCGCGCAAGACCGGCTCGCCCTCAAGGATCAGCGCCTGGGCCGGGCTGTCATCGAGAAAAAGCTCGGCCGCACCGCCGCCATCGACCATGCCGAACGGCTCCACACGGGCCGCATCGGATGCCAGCTCAAAAAGACCGAGCCCGCCCGAATGCCGTGCTGCGACCACAAAACGGTCGGCCACCTGCCCGCCATAGACGACGGATTTGCGCCCCGTCAGCTGCCACGCGCCGCCGGCACCCTCGGCCCGGGTCGCCAAGCTCGACAGATCGAGCCCGCCTTCGCCTTCATTCCAGGCCAAGGCGAGCTTTTCCTGCCCGTGCAGAGCGGCCGTCACATCGCGGTCTGTGGCCAAGAATACCCGCAGCGCGAGCAGGGCCGGCAAGATCGGCTCCGGGCTCAGCCCGGCGCCGAGCGCCTCAAAGACCGTGGCAATGTCATGGCCCGACCCGCCAAACCCGCCGCGATCCTCCGGCGCAAGCGCGGAGAGAATGCCAAGCTCGCTCAGCTCGGCCCAGATCGCCGGGTCGTGGTAGGGCGGCTCATAGGCCACCGCCATGCGCCGCTCGGGCGGGCAGCGTTCGGAGAGAAACCGCCCCAGCGTGTCGAAGAGCATCTGGCGGTCTTCACCGCGCGCAAAATCCATGCCGCCCCCCTAAGCTCTGCTCTGCACTGCGTGCCGAGCGGGCACCCGACCTCTGGCCCTCACAGCCGGCCCAAGAGCTGCTGCGTGACAATGTTGCGCTGGATCTCGTTCGAGCCGCCGAAGATCGACAGCTTGCGGTTGTTGAAATAGCGCGACGCGAGCTGCTGTTCCTCGGGGCCCAGCAGCGCTGCATTGCCCTCCGGCCCAGTGCCGGGAAAAAGGGCGGCGGCGGGGCCAAGCGCACGGCGGGCAAGATCGTCAATCGCCTGCCGTATCACCGTGCTTTTGACCTTGAGCATGGACGGCACATGCGGGGCGATGCCCCCACCCCCACTCGCGCCCTCGCCGGCCAGCATCCGCATATTGGTGACTTTGAGCGCCGCGAGCTCGGCCTCGATGCCCGCAAGCCGCGCCGCAAAAAGCGGATGCTGGGTCAGCGCGCGGCCAGCCCGGCGGGTCCGCCCCATCAGCGCGCGCACTTCCTCAAAGGCTGCGAGCAGGAAGCCCACGCCGGCAATGTTGGTCCGCTCATGGCCCAAGAGGTATTTGGCGATCGTCCAGCCCTGGTTTTCTTCGCCCACCAAGTTTTCCACCGGAACTTTGACATCGGTGAGAAAGATCTCATTGACCTCATACCCGCCCTCGATGGTGCGGATGGGGCGCCGTTCGATGCCGGGCGAGG
>JBCDDO010000456.1:0-2492 GCA_039180245.1 Pseudomonadota bacterium
CGATGAGCGATCCGGCCGAGCCTGCCCGGCCGCAGATCGGGGCGCGGCAGGCGAGAGACAAGCGGTGAGCGGCAACCTTCTCATTGCCGCGTCCACATTTTATGTCGCGCTGCTCTTTCTCGTGGCGTTTCTGGCCGACAAGCGGGCCGCGGCCGGACACACGCGCTGGCTGCGCTCGCCGCTGATCTACACACTCTCGATCTCGGTCTATTGCACGGGCTGGACCTTTTACGGGGCGGTCGGCTCGGCGGCCCGATCGGGGCTTGAGTTTCTGGCCATTTACACCGGACCGACCCTGGTCTTTGTGGGCTGGTGGCTGCTGTTGCGCCGCTTGGTGCGGGTCGGCCGCGAGCAGCGCATCACGTCGATCGCCGATCTGATTTCCTCGCGTTATGGCAAGTCGCCGGTGATCGCGGTGATGGTGACGCTGATCGCCGTGACCGCGGCGACGCCTTACATCGCGCTGCAGCTCCAATCCCTGACGTTGAGTTTCGAGGTGCTGGCGCGCGGCGAGGGCGGCGCACCGCAGCCCGAGGTCACCGCATTCTGGATCGCCGCCGGGCTCGCGCTCTTCACCATCCTCTTTGGCACCCGCAATGTCGACGCGAATGAGCGGCATCACGGCGTGGTCACAGCCATTGCGGTGGAGGCTGTGGTCAAGCTTGCAGCCTTGGTGGCTGTGGGGATCTTTGCCGTCTGGTGGCTGGCAGACGGACCGGCCGATGTCTTTGCCCGCACACCGCCCGGGCTGATCGATGCGGCCGAGAATTTCAATGCCCGCTGGGCGGCGATCACCTTTCTGTCGGCCGCGGCGGTGATCTGCCTGCCGCGCATGTTTCAGGTGATCGTGGTCGAGAACGCCGATGAGCGCCATCTGCAGACCGCGGCCTGGGCGTTCCCGCTCTATCTCTTCCTGATCAGTCTGTTTGTGCTGCCCATCGCGGTGATGGGGCTTTCGGTTCTGCCCGACGGGGCCAACCCGGACCTTTTCGTGCTCAGCCTGCCGCTCTCGCAGGGCAGCGAGCTGCTGGCGCTGCTGGCCTTTCTGGGCGGGTTCTCCTCGGCCACCTCGAGGGTCATCGTGGCCGCCATCGCCTTGTCGACAATGGTCTCGAACCATGTGGTGATGCCGCTTTGGATCGCCACCGCGCAGCCGCAAAACACCTCGGCCGGCGATGTGCGGTCGGTGCTGATCGCCAGCCGCCGTTCGAGCATCGTGGGGATCCTGGTGCTGGGCTATCTCTATTTTCGCCTCACCGGCGGGTCAGACGCGCTGGCCGCGATCGGGCTCATCGCCTTTGCCGGCGTCGCGCAGATCTTGCCGGCGCTGCTGGCCGGTCTGTTCTGGCCTGGCGCCACCCGCATCGGCGCGTTGGCGGGCGTGTCGGCGGGGTTTGCGGTCTGGGCCTACACCCTGTTCCTGCCCAGTTTCGGCGGCGGGCTCTTGTTGTCGGCCGCGACCCTGGCCGAGGGGCCCTGGGGCATTGCCGCGTTGCGCCCACAGGCGCTGTTGGGCCTGTCGGGATATGATCCTCTGCTCCACACGCTCTTTTGGTCGATGAGCGCGAATGCCGGCCTGTTGGTTTTGGGCAGCATGATCAGCCGGCAAAACCCGCTGGAGCGTGTCCAAGCCGCGATTTTCTCGGATCCCGGCCGGCTGCCAGAGGGCGCCGGCGGCACGGTGATCCGGCGTTCGGCCACATCGGTCGATCTCTATACGCTGGCGGAGCGAATTCTTGGCCGTCCTGCCGCGCGCAGTCTTTTTGCCGACATGACCCGCGCCCAGAAACTGGGCGATCGGCTGCCCGACCCCGACGATGCGATGATCGCGCGGCTGGAACGGGCGCTGGCCGGCGCGGTCGGGGCCGCATCGGCCCATGCCATGGTCAGCCAGGTTGCCAGCGGCGAGACCGTGTCAATGGACGCGCTCATCTCGATCGCCGATGAGACTGCACAAATCGTGGAATACTCGCACCGATTGGAGGCCAAATCGCGCGAGCTGGGCGAAACGGCGGAAGAGCTGCGGCGGGCCAATCAGCGGCTGCAGCATTTGGGCGATCAGAAAGACGCGTTTCTGAGCCAGGTGAGCCATGAGCTGCGCACCCCGATGACGTCGATCCGCTCATTCGCCGAGATCCTGCGCGAAGAGCGTGGGCTCGATCCCGACCAGGCAAAGCGGTTCGTGGCGATCATCCATGAGGAGAGCCAACGCCTGACCCGGCTGCTGGACGAGATCCTCGATCTGAGCTTTCTGGAATCGGGCAAATTCGACCTGCCGCTGGAGGATGTCGAACTTGAAACCGCAATCGATCAGGCCCTGGCAGCCTCGGAAGCGCTGATTGCCCGGGCGGGCATGCGGGTTCAGCGCGAGCGCCCCCAGGAAGGGCTGGTGGTGCGGGCGCATCGCGACCGCCTGGCCCAGGTGCTGATCAATCTTCTGTCGAACGCGGTGAAATATGCCGCCGAGGGCGAAGAGATCGAGAGTGTCACCG
>JBCDDO010000457.1:0-2489 GCA_039180245.1 Pseudomonadota bacterium
CACGCCGATCCTTGCCTCGATACGGCAGGCCGCACCCGATCTGGTCATCACCGTGCTTTTGGGCGAGGAAACCGTGCGCTTTCATCGCGCCTTTGCCGCGTCGGGTCTGGCGCGCCGGACGTTGCGTCTGGCGCTGGCCACCGACGAGACGCTGCTTTTGGGCATCGGACCGGATGCGGCCGAGAACCTCTTTGCTGCCGACACGTTCTTTGCCAGCCGGCCCTGCAAGCGCCGCAACGCCATGCTGGAGACCTATGCACTGTCCTTTGGCGGCACGCGCCCGGCGGTGAATGTGTTTTCGCTGGGATGTTACGATGCCGTGCATCACGCCGCGCGTCTTGCCCGCAATGTCGGCTCGTTGGACGGGATGGGTCTGGGGCAGGGGATTTTGCGCGTGATGGGAGAGGGCGCGGCGCGTCGTCTACCGCGTGCCCGATCGCCAGCATTGTCCCCGCGCCGGCGGCCGCCAGTGCATATTGCCGAGGCCGATGGGACCGGGTTTCGTGTTCACGCCACTGTTTGATTTTTTCTGGAAACATGCCGGGGAACGGCGCCCCGCCATGTGGATTGCTTTTCCGCTTGATCCAGGTCGCCCCCAAGCCCTATCCAAGGGCGAAAACAAGAAAACGACACTGTTTCTGGGGAGAGAAACGCCGGAGGAGACCAATGACCGGCCCGAAACTGACAGAGCAGCTTGGCTTCATCATCGCGAGTGTGAACCGCCGGTTGGAAGACGAGCTGGCCGAGCGGCTGCGCCCCGGCGGCGTGCCGATCGAACGATTCCGCATTTTGGAGGCGCTCGACCAGCATGGCGAGCTTTCGATGGGCGAGCTGGCCAGCCTGGTGCTGGTCGAACCCGCCACGCTGACCAAGATCATCGACCGAATGGTCGCAGACCAGCTGGTGTTCCGCTCGCCCGATCCGCGCGACCGGCGCCGGGTGCGGATTTTGACGGCACCGGCCGGAAAGGCGCTCTGGAAGCGTCTCTCTGGCGTCAGCCGTGCGCAGGAGGCGCGGATCGCTGAGCTGCTCGAGGGCAAGCGCGCGCAAGAGCTGCGGAGCCTGCTGCGCGACCTCATGGACCGCTGAGCGCGGCCGAACACCAACAACCAACGCAAAGGACAGCAGGCATGGGCGAGGGCGCGGCGCAGGATGGGTGGATTGATGGCTCGGTGATGGGCCGGCTGGGGCTTGCCAAGGGCAAGTCGGGCGCGCGTCACATGCTCAGCGAGGCGGATCAGGGAAAGTTTCACTATGTCTACGGCCCGTTTGCCGATCCGGTGCTGACGGTTCAGCCCGGCGATGTGCTGGATGTCGAGACACTGGATGCTTTTGGCGGTGCGGTGAAAAGCGAAGCGGACCTGCCCTCAAAAGTGCTCACCATGCCCTTCGTGAACCCCCAGAACGGCCCGATCGCGGTTGAGGGCGCCGAGGTCGGCGACACGGTGGCGGTGCGCATTCTCGACATTGCCCCGCGCGGCGCGCAGCCGGTGGGCACCACCGCGCTGATCCCCGAATTCGGCGGGCTCACCGGCACGGCGACCACGGCGATGCTGAACGCGCCCTTGCCGGAGCGGGTGAAGAAGATGGAGGTGACCCGCGACGGTGTGGTGTTTTCAGACCGCGTGACGCTGCCCTATGAGCCCTTCATCGGCACGCTGGGTGTGAGCCCCTTCATGGAAGCGGTCTCGTCGCTGCAGCCCGATTACTGGGGCGGCAACATGGACCTGCCCGATGTTGCACCGGGGGCAATCGTCTATTTCCCGGTGCTGCATGACGGGGCGTTGGTCTATCTGGGCGATTGCCATGGCCGGCAGGGCGATGGCGAGCTCTGCGGCGTGGCGGTGGAAATGGCGGCGACGGCTACCATCCAGATCGACCTCATCAAGGGCTGGAGCATTCCCGGCGTGCGGCTGGAAACCGAGGACATGATCATGTCGGTTGGCTCGGCACGTCCGATGGAGGATGCCGCCCGAATGGCCTACCGCGATCTCATCCGCTGGCTGGTGGCCGATTACGGGTATGAAGAGAGCGAGGCCTATTTCCTTTGCACCCAGGCCGGTCGCGTGCGGCTGGGCAATATGGTCGACCCGAAATACAGCATGGGGGCAGGCATCCTCAAGGCGCATATCGGCTGAGCCGCCGCGCATGCTGCCCGGGCTGCCCAATTTTCGCGATCTCGGCGGCGTCGTCTGCGAGACCGGAACGACCCGTCCGGGGCTGGTCTTTCGCGCACCGGCCCTGGCCCCGCTGACCCCTGCCGATATCGCGGCGCTTGAGACCCTCGACCCGGTGGCGATCATCGATCTGCGGGCGCCGGACGAAGCCCGCGGCGCGCCCCCGGCGGCGCTTGCCGCGCGGCGGGTGGCGGTTCCGGTGGAGCCGGGTGCGGCGCCCCGCCTGCGCCGCGCCATCCTGAAGGGCGGGCTGACCCGGGCTGTGGCAACCGCGCTGATGGTCGAGACCTATGCCGATTTCGTGCATGCCCA
>JBCDDO010000458.1:0-2487 GCA_039180245.1 Pseudomonadota bacterium
CTTTTTAGGGCCTTCTTGACAGTAACTAGCTAAAAAAATGGGGTACGGCCAAATCAAATACATCGTATTTTTATTGCGTCAGCTGTTAGTGCATCTTCGCCACCGGGATTTGCCTGCGCCGATCCGATAAACGTCGACGCCATCCAGTGATCGCGGCCATCGCCGACCTTTCCCATCCGGCAGTCTCTGCCCCGGTTTCTTGCGCAGGGGCGCGCCGATGAGCGAGACGATTGTCGCCCTGGCCGGAACACCGCGGGGCGAGACCCTTGCGCTGATCCTTGCGCTGCTGTCGGCCTTTGCCCACGCGGCTTTCGGTGCCTTGCAAAAAGGCAAGCACGATCCCTGGCTCACCCGCGGGGCGATCGATGCCAGCCTGGTTCTGCTGGCCCTGCCGATTGCGCTTTTTGCGGTTCCCTGGCCGCGCGGCATCGAATGGGCGGTGCTGGCCGGCGCGGCGGTGATCCACTTCGTCTATAAGCTCTTGATCGCCATGGCCTACACCCGGGCTGCCTATACCGTGGTCTATCCGGTGGTGCGCGGCACCGGGCCGGTGGTCACGGTGCTGTTTGCGGGCCTTGTCTTTGGCGAGCAGTTCACGGCGCTGCAATGGCTCGGCGTGGCGCTGGTCTCGGGTGCGATCTTGTCGCTGTCGCTGGTCAATCTGGGCCGCGATGTGCCCGATCCGCGCGCGTTGCGGGTGGGGATTCTGCTGTCGCTGATCGGGGGTGTGTCGGTTGCGGCCTACACGACCTATGATGCCTATGGGATCCGGCTGACACCTGATCCGTTCACCTTTCTGGCCTGGTTTTTTGTGGTCACAAGCCTCGATTTTCCGGTGATCGCCTGGATCCGCCGTGCGCGCATGGCCCGCCCGCCCTCGCTTGGTCCGTTGGCCGCGCGCGGTGTGATCGGCGCGCTGGTGGCCTTTGTCAGCTTCGGCGGGGTGATGTTGGCCACCCGGCTCGACAAGGTCGGAGAGGCGGCGGTTCTGCGCGAGACCTCGACAGTGTTTGCAGCGCTCATCGGCTGGCTGGTCCTGCGCGAAGAGATCGGGCCGCTGCGCGCGGCCTTGATGATTCTGATCGCCTGTGGCGCGGTACTGGTGGAAATTGCCTGACCCCGCGGCTACATCACCCGTCATGACGGAACGCAAGATCAACCCGATGGTCAAACTGGGGCTCGAGATCGGGCCGCTGATTGCCTTTTTCGTGGTCTACCGCATGGCTGGCGGCGATGGCGAGGCCGCGCAGCTCGACGGCATGTTGACGGCGACGGCGGTCTTCATTCCGCTGCAACTTGCCGCCATTGCGGTCAGTTGGCGCCTCTCCGGCACGCTGCCGCGCATGGCGGTGGTCACCGCCGCCGTGGTGCTGGTCTTCGGCGGTTTGACGCTGATCTTGCGCGACGACACCTTCATCAAGATGAAGCCCACGATCATCTATCTGGCTTTTGCCGGGGTGCTCGCCGCGGGTCTGGCCCGCGGGGTCAGCTATCTTGAATACCTGATGGGCGAGATGATGCCGCTCGACGCCAAGGGCTGGATGAAGCTGACCCAGCGTTTTGCTGTTTTCTTTCTGGCCATGGCGTTGGCCAATGAGGGTGTGTGGCGCGGGATGAGCACCGATGCCTGGGTCACGTTCAAGACCTTTGTGACGCTGCCGCTGACCTTTGGCTTTATGCTCAGCCAGACGCCGATGATCAGTCGGCACACATTGCGGGAGGATGGGGCAGGCGAGTAGCCCGCCCCCGACGGCTTAAAAAAGCGCTATGACCGCCTCATGGCGGTTGCGGCACTGCATGTCGCCGGCAAGGGCGCCATCTTCGGTGACCGCGAAAGTCATTTTGCAGTCCTTGTCCGAAACATTCAGCCGTCCATCGAGAAGCGTGCCGACGAAATCGGCGCTGCCCTTGTTCCAGCTGCGCAGGCCCTTCAAGGTGCCGCTTTCCGGGTCGAACTCCTGAATGGCCAGGATATGGATGCTGTAATTGCCGTCGCTGCCGACTTTGCGGAACTGCAAGGCCAGTTCGGGTTTGCGCGCCAGGATGAAGGCCAGAGCGTCGCGCACCAGCACCGGCTCGCCCGAGGTCAGGGCATCGTGCAGGACCAGGCGCTGTGCGTCGGGATCGTCCGAGGCCAGGCTTTCGCGCAGGGCAGCGAGTGTTTCCGCACGTGCCGCGGCCTGGGCGCGCAAGGCCTCTGCCCGGGCTTCTTCGAGCGCCACAATGGCGGCGGCACGCTCGCTCTCGGCCGCGGCAAGGGCGGCCAGCGCCTCGGTCTCCTCGCCCAGGGCCGCGGCGTCAGCGCGCGCGGTGAGGGCTGCCACGCTGCGTTCGGCCATCGCGGTCATTTCCGCCTCGGCCGCCGCGATCTCGGCTTCCATGGCCATGCGCGTGGCCTCAAGCGCACCCTCCAGCTCGGCCAGCGCCTGATCCTGGCGTCGGCGCATCTCGGCCTCCGCGGCATCAAGCCGGGTGGACAGGTTCTGC
>JBCDDO010000459.1:0-2482 GCA_039180245.1 Pseudomonadota bacterium
ACGGTGGCCGTGTCGATGTTCTCGCCGGCGGTCACCGCCACCGCGCCCGGCAATCTCTTGATGATCGTCGGGGCGTGGGAGGCGCCCCTGATCGAAGAGGCGCTGCGGGTCCTGCGGCTCTCTGCCGGGCCGGAGGCGGGTCCGGGCACGCTCTATGGCGATCCGGCTCAGGGCACGGCCCGGATGCTGGTCATTGCCCCCTCGGTCGAGCATGTGGGCGTGCTTTACAGCGGCGCGAGCCTGGCGGCGGCGCAAGGCTGGTTGGACACGGTCTTTGGATCGGACCGGCTGCATCGGCCCGACCTGCGCGGGCCATGGGTGCTGGCGCTGCTGGCCTCGGTCGTGGCGCTGGGCTGGCCGCTGGCCCGGGTGTTGCCGCGGGCGCAGGCGCCCCAGATGGCGCAACTCGCCCGGCCCTGGCTGGCGGTCCTTGCGCCGGCCATCGCGACACCGCTCATCCTCTGGCCGCTGCCCACCGATCTGCTGCCGGTGCTGGTGGCAGATTACCTGGCGGCGCATTTTGCGCTCTACGGTCTGCTGCTGGGCGGCATTCTCTATGCCCAGGGCGTTTGGCGACCCGGTTGGCCGGGCGCGCGCGTCCTTGCAGCCGGGCTTGGCGCTGGCCTGTTCTGCATTCTTGGACCGGGCCTCGCGCTCGACAGCTATGTGGCCAATTTTTGGCCCCATGCCGGCCGGGTGCCGGTGATTGCGGCTCTCGCGCTGGGCACCCTGCTCTTCACCCTGGCCGAGGAAGCGCTGATCCGCGCCCCGGCGGGTCCCGGCTCCAGCCAACGGCGCTGGGTGGGGGCGGCCAGCAAGGCTGCCTTCGTGCTCAGCCTGATCGCGGCGATTGTGCTCGACTTTCAGGGCCTCTTCTTCCTGATCATCATCTTGCCGGTCATCGTGCTCTTTTTTCTGGTCTACGGGCTTCTGGGCCGTTGGATCCATGGCCAAACCCGGCATCCGGTCGCGGCCGGGCTGGCCCTGGGGGCTGCGTTTGCTTGGGCGCTTGGGGTGACGTTTCCGCTGGCCGGATGACCGCGGCCGCTGGCCCGGCTAGTTCATCAACCCCTCGGCCCGCCAGACCTTGAGCGCGCCGCGCGCATAGGGAATGCCGGTATCCCCGGGCACCATGTCCTGCAGGGTTTTTCCCTGAAGGATCGACGGCACATGACCGGTCTTGCCAAGTGCATCGCGCAGCAACAAGGCCAGATGCGCGTCCATGCCAAACCGGATCATGTCCGAGCCCAGCACCGCCATCCCGTCGATCACCGCGATCAGGCGCAATTCCGGCGCCGGGCGGGTGGCAAAGGGACCTTCGCCCCGAAACGCGGCCTGGGCGGAGGCAAGCTCCAGAACCGTGAATTCCAGCCCCGCCATGGCCACCATCGACACCGCGTCGCGGCGCGCGTTCATCTCGCGCACGCTGACCAGCATGCCATCGGCCTTTGAGATCTTCGACAGAACCTCGATCAGCGCGGTTTGCTCGGCCTCCTGCTCAGGCCAGGTTGCCATGGTCACGAAATGGGCCCGTGCGGCGGAGCCTGCGCAAAGCAGGCTGACGGTGATCGCGGCAAGCCAGAACGCGCGCATCGGTCTTCTCCCTCGCTGTGTTCGGATGTATCAGGGCATGAGAGGCAACGCGGCGCAAGCACCGCGCGCAGAAAGGCGCAGATGTCCCAGCGACCGAGACTGGCGAGTTTTTCCGATGCGGGGCGCGCAGGCTATGGCCTGGTCACCGATGCCGGCCTCATCGATCTGTCCGCGCGGTTTGGCGCGCGCTGGCCGGATCTGAGCGCCGCTGCGGCGCAGGGCGGGCTGAGCGCGCTATTTGCGGCCGGTGAGGGGCAAGCGCCCGACCGGGCGTTGGACGGGCTTGTCTGGGAAATCCCGCTGCCAAGGCCAGGCAAGATCATCTGCGTGGGCGTGAATTTTCCGGATCGCAATGCCGAGTATAAGGACGGGCAGGACGCACCGCCCAACCCGTCGCTGTTTGTGCGCTTTCCCGAGAGCTTTACCGGCCATGGTCAGCCCTTGATCCGACCGCAGGCCTCGCACCAGCTCGATTACGAGGGCGAGATTGCCGTGGTGATCGGGGCAGCCGGCCGCCATATCGCTGCAGACGATGCGCTGACGCATATCGCCGCGCTGACTTTGGTCAATGAAGGCACGCTGCGCGATTGGGTGCGGCATGCCAAGTTCAACGTCACCCAGGGCAAGAATTTCGACCGCTCCGGCGCGATGGGGCCCTGGCTGGTGCCGTTTGAGGATCCGACCCAGATCGCCGATGTGCACCTGACGACCCATGTCAATGGCGCGCTCCGGCAGGAAGATCGGACCGGCCGGATGATCTTTCCGATCCCCCGCCTGATTGCCTATATCAGCAGCTTCACCACGCTGAAGCCCGGCGACATCATCGTCACCGGCACGCCCACCGGGGCGGGGGCGCGGTTCGACCCGCCAATCTGGCTGACGCCCGGCG
>JBCDDO010000460.1:0-2480 GCA_039180245.1 Pseudomonadota bacterium
GGCGGCTGGCAGGTTCAGGGCGATCGGCAGATCTTCGGTCATGGTCGGTCCTCCGGCATGATGCGGTAGTGATAGCGGCTGCGCACGGTCATGCCGAGGCTTTCATAAAGCGCGCGCGCCGCGGCATTCGCCTCAACCACAGCCAGGGCGAGCGTGGTACAGCCCTGATCGACCGCCCAGGCCGCCGCGGCGCCGGTTGCCGACCGGCCAAGCCCGCTGCGCCGGAACCCGGGCGCGACCTCAAGCGCATGGAGCATGGCAATGTCCCGGTCGATTGCAACGAACGCGCAGCCCGCCGGCCGGTCGTTCAGCCGGCCCAGCAGATAGACCCGGGCGCTGCCGGAGCGGTCCATCACCGCGCGGCGGGCCGGGCCGACGCCACCCTGCGCCCAGACCTCGTTCATGATGGCCAGGGATGCGCCGCAGCGAATGACGTGAAACCCGGCCGGATCATGCGCGGCAATCGCCTCTGCCGGGGCCGCATAAAGAAGCGTCGGGTCACGCATGACATAGCCCCGGGCCGCCAGGGCTGCGTCCAACCCGGCCTGGTCAGGACGCAGCGAAAAAAGCGGTGTCTGGCCACGCCCGCGCATCGCGGCCTCGGCCCAGGCAATGTCTGCTTCATCCGTGGTTGCGTTTGCTGCCGAGACACGTTTGCCGCCGCCCGCCCCGTCGCGCAGCACCCAGCCCTTGCGCTCCTCCCGCGCGGCAGGCGCCCAGGTCGCCTCCAACGCATCGAAAAGTGCGGCCTCGGTGGGGGCGGTCATCCGCGCTCGCGCAGCAGACGCTGTTTTTCCCGGCTCCAGTCGCGGCGCTTCTCGGTTTCGCGCTTGTCGGCCTTTTTCTTACCCTTGGCCACGCCGATGGAGAGCTTGGCCATGCCCTTGTCGTTGAAATAGAGCTTGAGCGGGACGAGCGTCATGCCCTCGCGCCCGATCCCTTGCCAGAGCCGGGCAAGCTCGCGCTTGTGGACCAGAAGCTTGCGCCGCCGCCGCTCCTCATGGCCGAACTGGCGCGCATGCGACAGCGCCGGGATATGGGCGTTGATCAGCCACAGCTCACCGCCTTCGACGGTGGCGTAGCTTTCGGCGATGTTGGCCCGGCCTTCGCGCAGGGATTTGACCTCCGAGCCCATCAGCATGATCCCGGTCTCCAGATCATCCTCGATGAAGTACTCATGCCTGGCGCGCCGGTTCTCGGCGGCGACGCGGTTGGGCTTTTGTGCGGGGCTGGCCATGGTCCGCGTCAGATAGAGATCGCGGCAGCGGCTGTCTAGCGCTGCGTGACATCCTCAGCCAGACTGAGCACGATGGTCGAGATGTCCGCCTCGGCGCGGCCAGCTCTGACGGCCGCTTGCATCAGCGCTCGGGCCTGCTCGGTCATCGGCAAGGGGATGGCGCCCTGTGCCGCGCCCGTCTCTGCCACGGTGTCGAGATCCTTGAGCATCATCGCCACGGTCCCCAAAGGATCGTCAAAACGTCGGGCCGCCATGCGCGGTGCCAAAAGCTGAAAGGGCTTGCTGTCGGCAAAGCCGCCCGCCAAGGCCTCGGTCAGCCGCGCGGCATCGACCCCGGCTGCCTGGGCGAAATGGACCGCCTCGGCAACCACGGCCATGGTGCAGCCGGAGATGATCTGGTTGACGAGCTTGGTCATCTGACCGGACCCGACCGGGCCCATATGGGTGACGCGCGCCGCCACCGGCGCCATCAGCGGCTCGGCCCGGGCAAAATCGGAGGCACTGCCGCCCGCCATAACGGTGAGCGTGCCGGCTTTGGCAGCCGGGGTGCCGCCGGAGACCGGCGCATCGACCCAGCCCATGCCATTGGCCGCCCCCAAGCGGGCCGCGAACGCGCCGGTCAGCCCGGGGTCCATCGAGGAGAAGTCCACCAAAAGCTCCGGGCCCGGCTGCGCAGCAATGCCCTGCGGCCCGAACAGCACCTCTTCGACCGCGCGCGCATCGGTCAGACAGGCCATGACCACCTCTGACGCGGCGGCCAGCTCGGCCGGGGTTTGGGCAAGGCTTGCGCCTGCCGCAATTGCCGGGGCGGCTTTCTCGGCCGAGCGGTTCCAGACCGTCACCGCATGCCCCGCCGCGATCAGCCGCAAGGCCATCGGCAGGCCCATCAGCCCCAGCCCCACAAACCCGATGCGGGCGGGTTGCTGCATGGCGGCGACGCTCATATCGGCCGGCCGGCCATGCCTGCGCACAGGTGGCCAGCCGGGGTCGCTCTGCGCGGCATCAGATCTCCTCCATCGGCCAGTCGACCGCGCCGGAATGGGTCACCGCACCATGATAGGCGCTGCCCACCTGGGCTGCATATTTCTCATGCGCCCCGGCAAGCCGCCGCGCGGGGCGGTCGGCCAGGGTCGCGCGGCGCCGGGCAAGCTCGGGTTCCGGCACCAAAAGATCGATCGACCGGGCCGCCTCGGTGTCGATGCGGATCGGGTCGCCGGTTTCGACCAGCGCCAGCGGCCCGCCC
>JBCDDO010000461.1:0-2465 GCA_039180245.1 Pseudomonadota bacterium
AACCCCCAGGCATAAAGCGGCTGGTCCGGCGGCAGCGCGGCATCGGCGTCGCGCAACCGCGCGATCACCGCATCGATATTGTCAAGCCCGGGCCAGGCCTTGCCCTCGGGATCGGTGCGGCCATGATAGCCGACATAGGGAAAGCGCCACATGCCGCCGGCCATCAGATGCGCATGGCCTTCGACAAAACCGGGCATGAGCACCCAGTCGGCCAGCCGCTCATCGCGCTGGCCCCCGCCCCAGGGCTCGGCACAATCCGCCCCGCCAACGGCCAGAATCCGCCCGTCGCGCACCGCAATATGCGTCGCCTCCGGCCGGTTTGGGTCCATCGTCAGAACCTTGCGCGCCTGAAAGATCGTCGTCTCGCTCATCCCGGCGCCTTTTCTGCCGCTTTCCCCGGCAAGCACCCTAGCGACGGCTGCGCCCCGCCGTCACGCGCGTTTTTCCCTTCTCAACCCCGCGTGGCGGCGGCTAGGCTGGCGCAGAACGGACAAAAAACCAGGGAGCCTTCGATGAAACATTTCGCCCGTCTGGCTGCGACGGCCATGGTTGCTGGGGCTGTGCTGGCCCCGCAAGCCCCGGCCCAGGACAGCAACACGCTGGTGATCGTCTCCACCCAGGTGCCCCGGCACCTTAATGGCGCGGTGCAGTCGGGCACGGCCACCGCGGTGCCCTCGACGCAGATCTTCGCCTCGCCGGTGCGGTTTGACAATGAGTGGAACGCCCAGCCCTATCTGGCCGAAAGCTGGGAAATCTCCGAGGACGGGCTCACCGTCACGCTCAACCTGGTGCAGGATGCCACCTTCCATGACGGCGCGCCCATCACCTCCGAGGATGTCGCCTTCTCGATCGAAACGATCAAGGCCAACCACCCCTTCAAAACCATGTTCGCCCCGGTTGAAACGGTGGAAACGCCCGATGCGCACACCGCGGTGCTCAAGCTCAGCCAGCCGCACCCGGCGCTGATGCTGGCGCTGTCGCCCGCGCTCAGCCCGATCCTGCCCAAGCATATCTATGGCGATGGGCAAGACGCCAAGACCCACCCGGCAAACTCCGCCCCCGTGGGCTCGGGCCCCTTCATGCTGGAAAGCTTCACCCCCGGTGAGAGCATCATCCTGAAGAAGAACCCCAATTTCTTCCTGGAAGGGCGGCCCAAGCTCGACGAGATCATCATCCGCACCGTGCGCGATGAAAGCGCGCTCCTGATCGCGATGGAGAATGGCGAGGCGGATATGTATCCCTTCATCTCCACCTCCACCGGCATTCGCCGCATGCAGGCGGTGGACCGGCTGGCCGTGACCAATGAGGGCTATGCCGGCATCGGCGCGATCAACTGGCTGGCCTTCAACACCAAATCGCCCAAGCTTGAGGATGTGCGGGTGCGCCAGGCCATCGCCTATGCCATCGACCGCGACTTCATCACCAAGGCGCTGCATCGCGGCACCACCCAGCCCCAGCGCGGCCCGATCATCGAAAGCTCGCCCTTCTTCGATGCCGCGATCCCCAGCTATGATGTCGATCTTGACAAGGCAAACGCCCTGATGGCCGAGGCGGGCTTTGCCGATGGCATGACCCTGACGGTCGATTTCATTCCCGGCCCGGCCGAGCAGCAAAAGAATGTGGCCGAGTATCTCAAGAGCCAGCTGAAGAAAATCGGCATCGAGATCGAGGTGCGCGCCGCGCCCGACTTCCCCACCTGGGCGCAGCGCGTGTCCAACCACGAGTTTGAGCTGACCATGGATGTGGTCTTCAACTGGGGCGATCCGGTGATCGGGGTGCACCGGACGTATCTGTCCTCCAACATCCGCGAAGGCGTGATCTGGTCCAACACCCAATCCTATGCCAATGCCAAGGTCGATGAGCTTCTCGAGGCGGCGGGCAAGGAGCTCGACACCGAGGCGCGCAAGGCGCTTTATGCCGAGTTCAGCAAGATCGTGGGTGCGGATCTGCCAATCTACTGGCTCAACTCGCTGCCCTATCACACCGCCTATGACGCGCGGCTGACCAACCCGCCTTTGTCGATCTGGGGGCCGATGGCGCCGATGGATGAGATCAGCTGGAACTGAGCCGGCCGGCCCGGGGTGCCAGGCCCCGGGCTGCCGCCCTGCCCGCACCCATCATGGCCAAGCGCAAGAGAGACACCAAACTTCCCGCGCCCTTTCTGCAGCGGCTGACGCTGCGGTCGGATACGGTGTTGGGGCCGGGCTATCCCTTTGATCTTCCCTGGCTGGCTCAGCTTGACGTGACCTTCACCGCGCCGGTGACCATTCTTATGGGCGAAAACGGAGCGGGCAAATCCACCCTGATCGAGGCGATTGCCAAGCTCGCAGGCTTTGGCGCCATGGGCGGCGCCAAGGGCTATACCGACGACGAGGCCGCCGGCGGGGCGCTGCTTGAACCACTTCTCAGCGCGGCCTGGCTGCCCAGGATCACCCAGGGCTGGTTTCTGCGCGCCGAGACGTTTC
>JBCDDO010000462.1:0-2451 GCA_039180245.1 Pseudomonadota bacterium
CAATCGCGCCTCACTCGGATCGTCGATCAGATGGCCGCGCGCGGGCTGGTCACCCGACGGGCCGATCCGCGCGACGGGCGCCGGGTGCGGGTGCATCTGACCGAGGCTGGCCGCGCGCTGGCTGCGCGGTTGACAGCAGATGCGCGCGCGCATGAGGCGCGGCTCCTCGCCCGGCTCACCGAAGACGACGCGGCGCGGATCAAGCCGATGCTGCAGGGCATGCTGGCTGGGCTGTCGGGAGAGGCGGAATGAAGATCTGGTATCAAAGCTATGTCGATTATGAAAACGGCGCCTCGTATTGGGACCGGCTGCGCCCGCATCTCGCCGCCTGTGCCGCGCCAGGGACCGAGATCGAAATCCATGGCATCACCCCCTATGACAGCTACGCGCATCCGCTGGTCGAGTTCCGCTGCGCGCGCGAGATGATCTGCAACGCCGTCCGGGCCGAGCGCGACGGCTATGACGCCTTCATCGTCGGGCATTTCCAGGATGCCGGGCTCTATGAGGCCCGCTCGGCCGTCGACATCCCGGTCATCGGCATGGGCGAGGCGACCATGCTCTGGTCCTGCCAGCTCGGCCAGCGCATCGGCATCGTGACCATCAATCCCCGCTTCATCCCCTGGTTTCACCACCAGATCGGCCGCTATGGGCTGCGTGAGCGCATCACAGGCGTGCATGCCATGACCTTTGAGCCGGGCCAGATCCTCGACGCCTACGGATCCCAGAGCAAGGCCGAGGAGGTTCGGGCGCTCTTCGAGGCCCAGGGCCGCCCCCTGGTCGCGCAAGGCACCGAGGTGCCCATCCCCGGCGGCGGCATCCCCATGCTGCTCTTCTCGGCCTTTCCCAACCACCAGATCGAGGGCGCCCCGGTCATCAACGGCATCCCCATCGCGGTCAAAATGGCCGAAGCGGCGGTGTCCCTGCGCGCCCTCACCGGCCAGACCATCAGCCGCGTGGGCGAATATGCCAAAGCGCCCGACCATGTGATCGAAGAGTTTCTGACCCATCCCAAGGGGCTCTAGGCGCCCCCCGCCCCTTCTTCTTGGGAAAAATACTCACATCCCGCCCGCGCCACAGGCGCTGCACCCGGATCAATTGCCCTGGCTGGGCAGCCAGAGCGCAATCTGCGGCCAGATGATCAAAAGACCGACCAGGAAGATCGAACATCCCATATAGGGCAGCGCCGCCACATAGATCTCGCGCATGGTCGTGCCAGGCGGTGCCACCCCCTTCATCACAAACAAAAGCAGCCCGAAGGGCGGGGTGGTGAAGCTGATCTCCAGCGCCAACAGGATGATCACCGCAAACCAGATCAGATCGAAGCCCAGCGATTGCGCCAATGGAAAGAAAATCGGCACCGTGAGCAGCATCATCGAAAGCTGGTCCATGAACATGCCCAGGATCAGCAGGATCCCGAACATGATCAGCAGCATCACCACCGGGTCGAGCGCGAATTGCGTCGCCCAGCGGATCAGCCCCGAGGACGCGCCGGAAAACGCCAGCAGCGCAGAAAACGTCGCCGAGCCGAAGATGATCAACAGCGCCATGGTCGTGACCCGCAGCGCCCCGGTCACCGAGGCGATGAACCCGTCCAGCGTCAGCCGGCGGTAAAGCACGGCCAGGATCAGCACGCCCAAGCAGCCGAATGCCGCCGATTCCGATGGGGTCGCCCAGCCGTAGAGGATCAGCAAGATCACCCCGACCACAATCGCCACCATCGGCAGGATGTCGGTGACCACGAGCCAGAGCTTCTCGGCCAGGCTGGTGCGGTCGACATCATAGGAGGGGGCAGCCTTGGGGTCGGCCAGGCACATGCCCAGGATCATGATGGTGTAGAAGATCGCCAGCATCAGACCCGGCACGATGCCCGCGATCAGCAAGAGCCCGACATCGAGATTGGCCAGCGTCGCCAGCAGCACCGCCAGCGCTGAGGGCGGGATCAGCATCGCCAGCCCGCCCGTGCCCAGGATCGGGCCGATCGCCATGTGCTTTTTGTAGCCCCGCCGGTGCATCTCCGGCACCATCAGCGAGCCCAAAAGTGCTGTCGAGCCCATCGACGAGCCCGAAAGCGTGGCAAAGGCGGTGCCGCCGGCGACCGTCACAAAAGACAGCCGGCCCGGGATCCGGCCCATCAGTTTTTCCACCGCCGAGAACATCTTGGTTGCCAGCCCGGTGTGAAAGAAGATCTCGCCCATCAGCAGGAACATCGGCACCGGCATCAGGTTGAAGGTCGTCACGGTCGGGATGGCATTGTTGGTGAGCTGCCCGATCCCCCGCTCCATCTGGCGCAAAAGATCGCCCGATCCGCCCATAAAATAGGTCGCCCCAATGATGTTGGCGGCCAGAAAGGCCAGCGCCACCGGCACCCCAAGCACCATGAAAAAGAGCACCATTCCCAAAAGAAAGGCGAGCGCGGTCGGCCAGTCCATCATGGCCGGCGCCCATAGCTGG
>JBCDDO010000463.1:0-2437 GCA_039180245.1 Pseudomonadota bacterium
AGCCGCGCGGCGGTGACTGCGGCCGGCACGAGCCCGGGCGAGAGCGAGATCGCCTCTGCCGCGGCTGCCTGGGCGGCGGCGATCTGACCCTCCGCTTCGGCCGAACGGGCGATGGCCAGGGCCAGCACCGCATCGCGCCGGGCGCCGACATCGCGGGGCAAGATCCGCGCCTTCACCTGGGCCTTGAGGGTTTCGCGCGCGCCGCTCCAATCGCCCGCCCCGGTCTGCAGCGAAAAGAGCGTCTCCATCACGCCCTCATGCGCGGGCTTCAGCGTGAAGGCCTTTTCGGCAAGCTTCAGCGCCACCTCGGTCTTGCCCTCGGCCAAGCGCTGCTTCATCAGCCCAAGCACGCCGACAAAGCGGGTTTTGTCGTCTTCCAAAAGCTGGCGGTACTGCGCCTCGGCCCGGGCCGGGTTGCCGGCAAGATCGGCCGCCTGGGCCATAACCATGCGGGTCAGCGCGGGGCGATCGAGGTTTCGCTCGGCCTTTTCGGCATAGCGCAGCGCCATCTTTCCCTCGCCTGCCGAGATCGCGATCAGCGCGTCGCGCAGTGAATCGAAGCCGCGCCGCTCATGCCCCCGGTTCCACCAGCGCCCGACCGCGGAATCACCACCGGCAAAAAAGCGGATGGTCGCCACGATCAGCCCGGCAAGCTTGAGCAGAAGCCAGAATGCCAGCAGCAGCACCGCCAATGCGACGATGAAATCGAGCGGTTGGAGCCGAACCTCTTGCCCGCCAAAGGCAATCAGCACCTCGCCGGGGTCTTCCATGATCTGCCCGGCGCCCCAGGTGATCACGGCGGCCAGGCACAGGAAAATTCCGACTTTCAGAAGCGACCAGATCACGGCGCCTTCTCCTTTAGTTGTTCGCGTCGACCGCGTCGCGCAGGCTGGCATAGCCGTCCAGCGCGCCGGCCCGCAAGGCCAGCCGGGCCAGCCAGCCTGCCATCGGCCCTTGCGCCTCATCGGGCAGGGCCTGCGCCTCGGCAAGCGCCTCTGCCGGCCGGTCGTCGCGCAGCCGTGCCTCGACCCGCGACAGCACGGCATCGGCGCTGTCGCCCTCTTGTTCCTCCAACGATCGGGTGGCCACCCGAGCCTCAAAAAACGCCGTTGCCCGATCGACCACCCCGTCGCTCGGCTCAGACCGGATCGAGGCGCGGATCGCCGCATGCGCGGCGGGCGCAAAGCTATCAAGCAATTCCTTAAGCGTTGGCACCCCATCCGCAGCGGTGACAGCAAGCGCATCCGGGATGGGCTGGTCGAGGTTTTCAGCCAGGGCCGCAAGCTCGGCTTCGAACGGCGTGCCGGCCTCGATCCGCGCGCCGACCTCGGCAAGCGTTTCCCGCACGGCCGCAATGCGCGCGCGCTCAGCGGCCTCGGCTGCAACCCGTGCCGCGCGCTCGGCCGATTCCTGTTCGCGACGCCGGCTGGCGGCTTCCACTTCATCGACCCGTTGGGCAAGCGTGCCGATCTTTGTGGACACATCGCCAAGTTCGCCCTTCAGCCCCTCCACCGATGCCGAAAAGGCGGCAATCCGCGCAGAGGCTTCCTCGGAGATCTGCCCGTCATTTTCGGCCACCCCGGCAAGATCCGAGGTCAGGGCTTCAAGCTCGGCGGTCAGCCCCTTGAGCACCGTCTCGACCGCGCCGAGCCGGGCTTCGATCTCTGCACTGTCTTGCGCCTCGACCTGGTCGGACAAGGTGCCGATGCGTTCGCGCAGTGCGGTTACTGCCGCCGTGTCGGCCGCGGCGAAATCGGTGCGCAAGGATGTCGCCTCGGTACTGACCAGGGTCTCGACATCTTCCGGCGGCATGCCGGGACGGATCTTGGCAATCTCGGCCAGCAATTCGGCCCTGAGGGCCGCGCGCGCCTCGGCATTCTCGGCCGCCGATTCCGAGCCCGGCGCCAGCCAGACCGCCACAGGCTCCAGACCCGAGGGCAGCTGCGGTGCGATCCGCGGCCCAGCCCAGAGGATCAGTGCGGCGCCAGCAATCAGAAAGAAAAGCCAGGTGAGCACGCGCCCGGCCAGCGAGCGCCGATACGCCTCCTCATGCGGTTCCTCAACCAAAGCCGATGCCGGCGCCAGGTGGGCCTCCGCCAAAGCCGGGTCGGGCTCGGCCAAAGCCGGGTCGGGCTCCGCCAAAGCCGGGTCGGGTTCTGTGTCATATGCGTCGGCCAGGTCGGTCGCCGAGGGGGGGTCCGCTGCCGCGATCTCTCCCAACGTATCAGTTTCAGTTTCAGTGTTCGGATCCCTGACGGCATCTGCATCCAGATCCTCAACCGGGCTGTGGTCGGGATCGGCCGAGAGGTCGGGGTCCGTATCCGCCTGGGCGTCGGCCTCGCTTAACTCGGCATCGCCAAACCGCTCCGCGCTTTCTTCGAGCCAGGAGGCATCATCAGGCGCAGCAGCGGTCTCGGCCTCGGCCGGCGCGGCGTCG
>JBCDDO010000464.1:0-2430 GCA_039180245.1 Pseudomonadota bacterium
AAAAGACCGGCCGCCACAACCGGTGGCACCGCAAAGAGAGCTGCGACCAGCAAAGAGGATGCCCCCTGTGCCACACACGCGGGTCACCTGCGCAGACAGGATCCGCATAGTGGCCAGCCGCGTGCGCGCAATCGGTCAGCCGCCCATGGTCTTGGCGACTTCAGCCGCGAAGTCTTCTTCTTCCTTCTCAATGCCCTCACCAACGCCAAGGCGGGCATAGCCGGTGACCTCGACCGCGGCATCCTTGGCCGCCTGGGCGACGGTCACATCCGGGTTGATGACGAATTTCTGGTTGAGAAGGCAAACCTCCTCATAAAACTTCTTCATCCGCCCGATGATCATCTTTTCGATCACCGCATCGGGCTTGCCGCTGTCGCGCGCCTGCTCGGTCAGCACCTGCTTCTCGCGCTCGATCAGTTCGGGGGCGAGATCCGCCTCGCTGAGCGATTGCGGGTTGGTGGCAGCCACATGCATCGCCACCTGTTTGCCGATCCCCGCATCGCTGCCGGTCATCGCGACCAGCACACCGATCTTGCCCATCCCGTCGGCCACGGCGTTGTGGACATAGCTGGCAATGGTCGCACCCTCGACCCGGGTCATGCGGCGCAGGCTGAGATTCTCGCCGATCGTGGCAACCTTGGCCGTGACCAGCGCCTCGACCGTCTGCCCGCCGGCATCTGCAGATTTCAGCGCCTCGAGATCGGCACAATCGAGCGCGATCTCAGCGATCTGGGCGACAAGCTCCTGAAACTCCGCATTTCGGGCGACAAAATCGGTTTCGGAGTTCACCTCGACAGCCACACCGACCCCGTCACGGGCCTTCACGGCCACCAGACCTTCGGCGGCGGTGCGCCCGGCCTTCTTGGCGGCCTTGGCCAGGCCCTTGGTGCGCAACCAATCGACGGCGGCCTCCATATTGCCCTCGGTCTCGGTCAGCGCCTTTTTGGCGTCCATCATGCCCGCGCCGGTGTTGTCGCGAAGCTCTTTGACCATCGCAGCGGTGATTGCCATCTGTTCTCTCCTCGATCTGCAGGCGGGGGCGGCCCATAGGGCGCCACCATGTTTGTCTCGGCCTCAACTCAGTGCCGCATGGCGGGAAGCTGTGCCCGCCACGCCCGATTCCGCCCGGCTCATAGCCGAACCGAGCCCGCAACCCAAGCGCGGCAGACGTCGCAAATCCGTCGCGTTTGCGCCGGGTGTCAGGCGGGCGGTGCCGCCGGATCCGGGCTGTCGGTCGCCACCTCGACAGGGTCGGCGCCAAGCGCCTCGGCCGGCGGTTCGACCTCCTCGCCGGTCAGCGCAGGCTCAGCCTCAAGCACAGGCTCGAGCGGCGCCTCATCCATTTCGCCAAGGTCAAAGCCGGCCTCGCCCATCTGCGCTGCCATGCCATCAAGGGCCGCGCGGGCCACAAGGTCGCAATAAAGCGAAATCGCGCGCGCCGCATCGTCATTGCCGGGGATGGGGTAGTCGACCCCCTCGGGCGAGGAATTGGTGTCGAGCACCGCGACCACCGGGATGCCCAGCTTGTTGGCTTCCTTGACCGCGAGCGCCTCTTTGTTGGTGTCGATGACGACGAGCATGTCCGGCACCCCGCCCATTTCGCGGATGCCGCCGAGCGAGGCGGTGAGCTTGGCCTGCTCACGCTCCATGTTCAGCCGCTCTTTCTTGGTCATCCCCGAGGCGCCGCCGTCGAGCTTTTCGTCGATGCCGCGCAGGCGCGAAATCGAGTTCGACACGGTCTTCCAATTGGTCAGCGTGCCGCCCAGCCAGCGATGGTTCATGAAATACTGCGCCGACCGCTCGGCCGCATCGGCCACGGCGCGCTGCGCCTGACGCTTGGTGCCGACAAACAGCACTCGCCCGCCGCGGGCGACCGTGTCGCGCACCGCCTGCAGGGCCGCGTCAAGCATCGGCACGGTTTGGGTGAGATCGAAGATGTGGATGCCGTTGCGCTGGCCGTAGATATAGGGACCCATGCGCGGGTTCCAGCGATGCGTCTGGTGGCCGAAATGCACACCGGCTTCCAAGAGCTGGCGCAAAGAAAACTCAGGCAGTGCCATCTGCAGTCTGTCCTTTCCGGTTTCATCCTCGGCGGGGCAAGGGGCAGGTGCCCCAACCGGTGGACCGGCGCGGATGTCTCCCGCACGCAGCCCGACCCCCGCCTGTGGTGTCGATGGCGCGCGGCATAGCCCGCCCGAAGCCGATTGGCAAGTGTTGCATCGCGCGGCGCGGCGCGGAAGACTTCGCACATGGAACCGGTTTTTGTCTTTGGCGCGGCGCACTGGGATCTGCTGGCCCAGCCGGACGCGGATCCGCAGCCGGGCGAGGATCTGCGTGGGCGGATCGTCAAGCGCCCCGGCGGGGTGGCGCTGCACATCGCCTTGGGCCTGGCGCGGGCCGGCCTGGCTTGCGAGCTGGTGGCCGCCATTG
>JBCDDO010000465.1:0-2410 GCA_039180245.1 Pseudomonadota bacterium
CGCGCGGGCCGGCACCAACAGGGCGACCGCGCGGGCCTGGCCAAGCTTCAGGGTTCCTGCGGCATCCTTGTTCACAAAAGTTTGTTCGACCGCAGCCGTGTCCGGCTGCCAGCGCTCGATCACCGCCTCAAGGGCGGAAAACAGACTGCACAGCCGTTCGGCCAGCGCCACGCCCTGCGACACACACACCCCATTGGCGACGTGGCGCATCTGGGATCCGGCAATGTCGACGATGCCCCAACCGGTGCGGCGCAGCCCTGGGTCGAGACCGATGACGCGCAATTTCGCCACTCCGTTGCTTTGCTGCATCGCCTGTTTGGGCGAAGTGTTACCACGCCCGACAGCGCCAAGGCCAGTGCTGTGCACCCGGCGGTGTGGCGATACCGCAATCGACCTGCAACCGGCTGAAAACCGACCCGGAAATGGCGCGCAGCGACATCTTTGCAGCGCCTGTCCGCTCACGCGACAGCTGTGCCAGTTAGTCTGCAAAAATCGCATATCTGCCATGCGCTTGGCGCTGATTGTTCGGCGTGCAACCGCCGCCTAATTGCTCAGAACCGGCATGGTGCCGGACACCCATCCCAGAGGAGTAAAGTGCTATGGCTACCTATGATGTTGCTGCCGCGTCGCACGCCGCCGCCGCCCCGGGGACCGGGGTGATCAGCACAATGATTGCGCGCTACCGCAAATGGGTGGCTGCGCGCCGCACCGCCGCGGCCCTGCGCGAATTGTCGCCCAGCCTTCTGGCCGATATCGGCATCGAGCCCGGCGATATCGATGGCTATGCCGACAGGCTTGCGCACCGCACCCTGTAAGGCGGGCGCCGCCTCCCGTTTGGCAGCCATTTGGGGTCCGCCGCGCGTGCGCTGTGCGACCGAAGCCGGCTTCGACCATAGGATCGGGGCCGCAACTCAAAATGCTGAGGGCCGCCCGCACGGCCGCCCTCTAGCCCCGCCCCACGGGGCGCATCCGATACGCCCGCAGCGTCAGCGTGCACCAGCCCTGCCGCAGCCGCGATGCCTCCACGACAAACCCATGCCCGGCATAGACGGCGCGCACCGCGGCCGCCTGACGGGCCAGCAAGCCTGACAATACGACCCGGCCGCCTGGCGCCGTTCGCCGCGCGATCTGTGGGGCCAGCCGGCGCAACGGGCCGGCCAGGATGTTGGCCAGCACCAGATCATAGCCGTCCTCTGCTGCCTGATCGAGACCGCGCGCCGCGGCCGATCGAAAGCCCGCGGCACATCCCGTGCGCACCGACCCGCTCACACCATTGATGGCGACATTGGCGCGGGCCGTCCGGACCGCCACCGCATCGATGTCCAGCGCCAGCACCGGCACATGCCAAAGCTTGGCTGCCGCGATGCCCAGAACCCCGGTGCCGCAGCCGATATCGGCAACCCGGCGCGGTGCGATCCGGCGCTTTGCCAGCGCTGCCATCGCATCCAAACAGCCCAGCGTTGTGCCGTGATGCCCGGTGCCGAAGGCCATCGCCGCTTCGATGCGCAGGGGCACGGCATTGATCGACACGCGATGCGCATCATGCGGGCCGAACAGGAAGAACGGGCCGCTGCGGATGGGATGCAGCTCGCGCTGAACCTGGGCCACCCAGTCCCGCGCATCGAGCCGCGAGACGGCGAAGTCGGCGGCATTGTAGAGGGTTGCGAGCAGGGCAAGCCCGGCACGGTCGGGCGCATCGGGGAAATAGGCCGAGACCTCCCAAAGCCCACTGCCATCTTCGATCTCGAACACACCCACGCCCTGGGGCGCTGGGCGCAGCGCTTCGATCGCCTCGCCCAGGGCGTAGGCGGCATTGGCCCCGGCCAGCCGGGTGATCGCAGTATGCGTGGCGCTGCCGGTCATGGGGGTCTCTTCACGGGCGCGCTTGACGGACGCGCCTTCACGGGAGCGTCGGCGCCGCATGCGGGCGTGTGGCGTGCCGGTCGCGCAGCCAGGCGAGGGTTGCGGGCAGCATCAGGTTGTCGAGCACGTGGGGGCCTTCGCTCGCGCTCCAGCCATGGTCGGTGTCAAAGACCTCCAGCGCCGAGCGGCCGCCATGTCCGCGCAGCAGGCGTTCTCCGATCTCGGGCTGCGGTCCGATCAACCCGTCGCGAAGCGCCATGATCACCAGGGTCGGCCCGGGATACTCTGCCAATGCCGATATGGTGCTGGTCCGGGCCAGTTCGTGAAAGAAGGCGGCGCGCAGGTCCGGCGGCCCGCCGGGTGGAGAGGCGACAAGCCGGTCCGCGGGACGGGTCAGCGCTTCGGCCAGGCGGGTTTTCCCGAAGATGCGGGCATAGGTGTCCATCGGCTCGACCACTGGCGCCCAGAGGATCAGCGTGGCCACATCGGGGCGGCTGCGCGCCACATGTGCGGCGACAAGACCGCCCTGGCTCCATCCCAGCAGCGA
>JBCDDO010000466.1:0-2395 GCA_039180245.1 Pseudomonadota bacterium
ACCTGCTGGGTGATGGCAAGGCGTGTCTGCAGCACCTTTGGCAGCCGCGCCACAGCGGCCGGGACCAGATCTGCAAAGACCTGCGCGCCCTGGCTTCCCCCGAAGACCAGGAGCTGGATAGGCGCGTCATCTGCACCGGTCGCGGGCGGGGTGTAGCCCGTGGCTGCCGCCGCTTTGACCGCTGCACGCACCGGGTTGCCGATGTCCACCGCCCGCGCCCCCGCCGGCAGGCGTGTGGGCCAAACCCCGCAGGCCACGGCATGGACGCGCCGGGCAAACCGGCGGTTGACCTGGCCGGGCACGGCGTTGCCCTCATGAATGAGCCGCGGCAGGCCCAGCGCCCAGGCGGCCGCCAGGGCCGGGATCGCCGGATAGCCGCCAAACCCCGCCACGCAGGCTGGCCGATCGGCCCGAAACCCGCGCCAGGCCGCGATCACACCGGCCAGCAATCGCAGCGGAACGCTCAACCGGCGCAGGAGGCTGCCTTGCGCGAAACTGCCCGCCGCAACGACCTGCCGCGCGACATCCGGATGAAACCCGCCGGCATGGGTGTTGCCGCGCGCATCGGTCGACAGGCTCACCCGCCAACCCCGGGCCAGCATCTCATCGGCCAGGGCCTGGGCGGGAAACATATGCCCGCCCGTGCCGCCGGCCGCGATCACCAGGCGCGGCGGCTGGCTCATGCCGCCCCGCGGCAAAGGCCGGCACCGATGCTCACGGCGCCCGGCCGGCCAACAGCGCCTCGGTCAGCTCATCCTGCGGACGCCGCCTTGTCAGCGCCAGCAAAAAGCCAAGCGCGGCGCCGGCGGCGATCAGCGAGGATCCGCCATAGCTCACAAAGGGCAATGTCATGCCCTTGGCCGGCAAAAGCCGGATCGAGACGGCAATGTTGACGAAGGCCTGAAGCGCAAAGACCGTCACCAGCCCGGCCCCGGCCAGCCGCACGAAGCTGTCGCGCTCGCGCAAAAGCCGCGCCAGCGAGCGCAGCACGATCACCAGGATCAAACCGACTATGGCGGTGAACATGAAGAGCCCGTATTCCTCGACCGCCACGGCAATGATGAAATCGGTATGCGCATCGGGCAGCCGCCATTTGACCACGCCCTCGCCCACCCCGACGCCGAACAGCCCGCCGGCCCGGATCGCGTCGAGCGCGAAGGCAAGCTGGGTGAAGGGGTCGAGATCCGGCGCCAGGAACCCGTCGATGCGTTGCGCAAAATGGGCCGAGTTGAGATAAGCCCCGGCCGCCGCCGCGACAGCCGCGCCAGCAAGCACGATCAGCAGGATCGGCGATGCACCGGCGACAAAATACATCGCGCCCCAGGTTGCCAGGATCAGCGCTGCCTGTCCGAAATCGGGCTGCAGGGCAAGGATCCCAGCCACCAGCACGGCGATCAGAAAGGACAGCAGCCGCCCGGGCGGCCCGCCGGGCTCGCCACTTGCCGACATCAGCCAGGCGGAGAAGATGACAAAGACCGGCTTGAGGAATTCCGAGGGCTGCACCGAGGCAAAGCCCAGCGAATACCACCGCACCGCGCCTTTTCCGAAATCCGTGCCCAGAACCGGCAGCAAGGCCAAGGCGCAGAGCGCGCCCAGAAAGCCCAACACGCCCAGCCGCCGAATGGTGCGCATCTCGCGCATCGACAGCCACAGCATGCCCAGCAGGGCTGCCATGCCAAAGACAAGCTGGCGCAGAACATAGTGGTATTGCGGCAGGCCATTGTCTTCGGCCAGCGGCACCGAGGCGGCCAGAGCGAGCAAGAGCCCGATCAGAAACAGCCCGACCACGGCGGCAAGCGTCCAGCGGTCGAGCGTGCGCCACCAGCGCGACAGCACCGGTTCCCCGGGCCGCGACGCCACGGTGCCAAAGACCATGTCCGTCATGGTCTGCTCCCTCGTTTCTTGTCACTGCCTCAATATCTTGTTGCGCGCAGCTTATCCGCCAAAACCGCGCAGGGCTAGTCCGGCAATGCCGCAACCAGCGCGGCAAAGGCCGTGCCCCGCGCCTCGAAACTGTCGAACTGATCAAAACTGGCACAGGCCGGCGACAGCAGCACGGTTTCGCCCGGCGCGGCCTCTGCGGCGGCCTGGGCCAGGGCTGCGTCCAGCGTGCCGGCAATGCTGTGCGGCGTCTCGCCGAGGGTCGCGGCAAAGCCCGCGGCCGCCTCGCCGATCAGATAGGCCTTGGCCACGCGACCGAAGAGGGGGGCAAGCGGCGCGATGCCGCCCGCCTTCGGCTGCCCGCCGGCGATCCATCGGATCCGGTCGAAGGCCAGAAGCGCCTTTTCGGCAGCATCGGCATTGGTGGCCTTGCTGTCATTGACGAAGGTGACGCCCCCCGCCGCGCCGATGACCTGGCTGCGATGGGGCAGTCCGGCGAAATCGCGAAAGCCCG
>JBCDDO010000467.1:0-2393 GCA_039180245.1 Pseudomonadota bacterium
ACCGCCCGGGCCGAGGTGCTGGCCGCAGGCATCACCATCAACGGTCTTGCGGTGCTCTGTCGGAGCTGTTCGGGCCGGCCTGTCTCTTATGATCTCGAAGCGGCGTTTGCCGAACGCATCGTTGGCGGGCCGGGCGCGTTCGTGATCACCGCCGACAGCGCCGAGACCTTTGCCGACGCGGTGCGCCGGAAGCTGATCCTGGAGATCTCGGGCATGGATGCGCGCGACTTCGCAGCACGCTGACCCTGGGCGGGTCGCCATTCCTCTGGCCCTTGTCGGTTGCCCGATCTAGCATGCCCAAAAAGGCGAGGAGGTTCCGATGCACACGCATCACTGCCTGATCGGCGGCCGCTGGGTGCCCGCGCAGGACGGGCGCGAGATCGACATGCTCTGCCCCTCCGACGGCCAGGCCTTTGCCCGCATCGCCGCGGGCGGTTCGGCCGAGATCGACGCGGCCATCGCGGCAGCGCATGCGGCGCGCGACGGGGCCTGGGGCCGGCTTTCGGCCACCGAGCGTGGGCGGTTGTTGAGCGCGCTCGGAACCCTGATCGCGCGCAATGCCGAGACCCTGGCCGCCACCGAAGCGCGCGACACCGGCAAGCCGCTGACCCAAGCCAGGGCCGACATCACCGCCGCAGCACGCTATTTTGAATTCTATGGCGGGGCCGCTGACAAGATCCATGGTGACACCCTGCCCTTTCTGCCCGGCTATGCGGTGATGACCCTGCACGAGCCCTTCGGTGTGACCGGCCACATCATTCCGTGGAACTACCCCTCGCAGATGGTCGGACGCACCGTTGCTGCGGCCCTGGCAATGGGCAATGCCGTGGTGCTCAAACCGGCCGAAGAGGCCTGCCTGGCGCCGCTGGCCATTGCCGCGCTGGCGCAGGAGGCGGGGTTTCCCGACGGCGCGCTCAATGTGGTGACGGGCACCGGCGCCGAGGCGGGGGCAGCGCTTGCCGGGCATCCCGGCATCGGTTTTCTCTCCTTCACGGGCTCGCCCGAAACCGGCACGCTGGTTCAGGCAGCGGCTGCGCGCAACCATATCGGCTGCACGCTGGAGCTGGGCGGCAAATCCCCGCAGATCCTGTTTGAGGATGCCGATATTGACGCCGCCCTGCCGGTGCTGGTGGCGGCCATCGTCCAAAACGGTGGGCAGACCTGTTCGGCCGGGGCGCGCGCACTGATCCATCGCAGCATCTATGACGAGGTGGTCGCGGCGCTGGCCGCCCGGTTTGAGACATTGACGGCCGCATCGCATGATGCCGATGCCGATCTGGGCGCGCTGATTTCGGCCCGACAGCGCGACCGGGTTGCGCGGTACCTGGACGCGGCAACCGCCCCGTGCCTTGCGCGGGGCCGGATCGCCCAGGACGCGCCATCGGGCGGTTTTTACGTCGCGCCTGCGCTCTATGGTCCGGTGCCGGAGACCGATCCGCTGGCCCAGGAGGAGGTGTTCGGTCCGGTGCTGAGCTGCCTGCCCTTTGCCGATGAAGCCGAGGCGGTGCGGATCGCCAATGGCACCCCCTATGGGCTGGTGGCCGGGATCTGGACCGCCGATGGGGCGCGGCAGATGCGGATGGCCCGGGCCGTGCGCGCCGGCCAGGTTTTCATCAACGGCTATGGCGCCGGCGGCGGGATCGAGCTGCCTTTCGGCGGCACCGGACGATCCGGCCATGGCCGCGAGAAGGGCTTCATCGCGCTTGAGGATTTTGCCCAACTCAAGACAGTCGTCTTGAAGCATGGCTGAGACAGGCTGTGCAGTTGTGAGCGACCCAAACAAACGAGGGATCTATGCGGCTTGAAGGAAAGACAGCGCTGGTTACGGGGGCCGCGTCGGGCTTTGGACGGGGCATTGCCGAGCGTTTCGCGCGGGAGGGTGCCAAGATCGCGGTTCTCGACATCAATGCCGAGGGGGCCGAGGCGGTCGCCGCGGCGCTGGGACCCACGCATCTCGCCCTGCCCTGCGATGTGACCGACGGCGATGCAGTGGCCGCAGCGGTTCAGCGCACATATGACAGCTTTGGCACGCTCGATATTGTGGTGAACAATGCGGGTTGGAGCCACCCCAACGGGCCGCTGCTCGATGTCGACCACGCCACCTTCCGCAAGCTCTACGCGATCAATGTAGACTCGATCTTTCACATGACCCATGCCGTGGTGCCGCGCTGGCGTGCCGCCGGGTCGGGTGTGATGATCAATGTGGGCTCAACCGCCGGCATCCGCCCGCGCCCCGGGCTCACCTGGTACAACTCCACCAAAGGTGCGGTCCATCTGATGACCCGCTCGCTGGCGGTCGAGCTGGCCGGCGACGGCATTCGGGTGAACGCGCTGGCGCCGGTGATGGGCGAAACCGCGCTTTTGGAAACCTTCATGGGGGTGCCCGACACAGC
>JBCDDO010000468.1:0-2391 GCA_039180245.1 Pseudomonadota bacterium
CAGGGCGGCATAAAGCGCCCGGGGCCGGCCCTCGCCGAACATGCCCAGCCCGTCGAGACAAAGCTCCGGCGGCGTGCCGCGGATGGTCGCCAGCCCGGCATCGAGATCTGCCGCCACATGCCGGTTGCACTCGTCCAGGAAGGCCAGGGTCACATGCATGTTTTCCGGCGGAACCGGCCGGCCTTCGGGAAGGCCCTCAAGCACGGCGTCGAGAACATCTTCGGCGTCGAGCGGCAGTTTGATCGCAGCAAATAGGCGCATCCCTGCTCAATTCGCGAGCGCAGCGGCCTTGTCAACCGTGCGTGGACCAGCCCACAGCATGCCGGAGGCTGCAGGCCGCCACGCGACGGAGCGCTTACGATTTTGGCGCGTGCGCCTCGATCAACTCCAGGACCAGCGGACCCAGATGCGCCACGATCCTGGCCACGCCCTCGGCATTCGGGTGGATCCCGTCCGCCTGCATCAGACCGGCAAACTGCGCTGGATCCTGCTCGGTCGAGATGCCCGCCAGAAAATTGGGATAGAGATACGCGCCATGCTTTTCGGCCAGCTCGGGATACATGGCATCAAAGGCCTCCTTGTATTCCGGCCCATAATTGAGCGGCGCCGGCAGTCCGGCCAAAATTGCCGGCACATTGCGCGCACCAAGCTCGGTCAAGATCGCATCGAGATTGGCGCGGCTTTCCCTTGGGTCAATGCCGCGCAACAGATCGTTGCCGCCAAGCTCGACGATCACCGCATCGACGGGTTCGCTGAGCGTCCAGGCCAACCGCGCCCGCCCGCCCGCGGTGGTGTCGCCCGACACGCCCGCATTGACCACAGTGACCGGGACCGTGCCATGGGTGTTGAGCCAGGCCTCAAGCTGTGGCGCAAAGCCCTGTTCGACCGGCAGTCCATAGCCATGGGTGAGCGAGTCGCCCAACGCCGCAATCACAAACCGCTCTTCGGCCCTGGCCGGCACGGTCGCAACCACTGTCATCAAAACCATCAGAGCGATGCGCTTGAGGTTCGCGCCCACAGCCCCATATGCCAGCGCAACACGGCCAAAGCGCGAGAGGATCCCGATGACCGACCCCGTTCTTGATGTGAAGGGCGTCTCGCTTCGCCTCGACGGCAATGCAGGCCCGGTGGACATTCTGCACGGCATTGACATGACGGTTGCGCAGGGCGAGGCGGTGGGGCTTATCGGGCCGTCGGGCAGCGGCAAATCGTCTCTCCTCATGGTCATGGGTGGGCTCGAGCGCGCCACCGGCGGCAACGTCACGGCGCTGGGCCATGATTTGTCGGCGATGGACGAGGACGCACTGGCCCGGTTTCGCCGCCAACATATGGGCGTGGTCTTCCAGTCTTTCCACCTAATCCCGACGATGACTGCAATCGAGAATGTGGCCACGCCGCTCGAACTTGCCGGCGATAGGGATGCGTTTGACAAGGCGGCCGAGGAATTGGGCCGCGTCGGTCTTGGCAAGCGGCTCGACCATTACCCGGCGCAATTGTCGGGCGGAGAGCAGCAGCGCGTGGCCCTTGCCCGGGCCGCGGCCCCGCAGCCGCAGATCCTGCTGGCCGATGAGCCGACGGGCAATCTTGATGGCGCAACGGGCGAGGCCATCATGGATCTGCTCTTTGGGATGCAGTCGCGGGGTGCGACCATGGTGCTGGTCACGCATGAGCCGATTCTTGCCCAGCGCTGCGACCGGGTGGTCCGGTTGCGTGACGGGCGGGTCGAGGTCGATCAACAGCTTGAGGCCGCCGAATGAGCGTCGCATTTAAAATCGCACGGCGCGAGCTGCGCGGCGGGCTCAAAGGATTTCGGATCTTTCTGGCCTGTCTCGCGCTGGGCGTCGCGGCGATCGCGGCGGTCGGCACAGTGCGCATGGCCATTCAAGAGGGGCTCTCGCGCGAAGGCGCGGCCATTCTGGGCGGCGATGTCGAGCTTGAATTCACCTATCGCTATGCAACCGAGGACGAACGCGCCTGGATGGATGACCGGGCCGTCAGCGTGTCGGAGATCGCCGATTTCCGCTCCATGGTCTCGGTGCCCCGCCCCGACGGTGACCGCGAACGCGCGCTTGTTCAGGTCAAGGGCGTCGATGAGGTCTACCCGATCTATGGCGATGTTGTGCTCGACCCGCCCATGGCCATGGCCCAGGCTCTGGCGGTGCGGGACCAGCCGGGCATGGTGGCTGAGCGGGTGCTGGTCGAGCGGCTCGGGCTTGAAATCGGCGACACGCTTCGCATGGGTGTGCAGGATTTCACGCTGCGCGCCATTTTGGTGCGGGAGCCGGACGCGGCAGCGGCTGGGCTAGGGTTCGGTCCGCGGGTGATCGTGTCGACCGAAGGGCTTGAGGAGAGCGGCTTGCTGGCGCCGGGCACGCTTTTTGAAACCCAGTA
>JBCDDO010000469.1:0-2376 GCA_039180245.1 Pseudomonadota bacterium
CGCATCAGCCGCTTGTCGCTGGGCTTTCTTTCGGGGCGGCCTGGACCCATGCGCCAGGATCCGAGACCGAGCGGATGTCGCCCTGGTTTGCGCTCGACCAGATCCTGCCGCGCTGATGGTGACCCTGCGCGCCGCGACGCCGGCCGATCGGCCCCAGCTCGACGCCTGGGAGGACGAGCCGCATGTGCAGCAGGCCGGCATCGGCGGCTGGGACTGGGCCGAGATGCTGCGCGAAGCCCCGACTTGGCGGTCGCTGCTGATCGCCATGCTCGGCGACCGCCCGATCGGCCTCCTGCAGATCATCGATCCGGCGCGCGAGGACAGCCAGTATTGGGGCGATTGCGGCCCCGGCCTGCGCGCCATCGACATCTGGATCGGACCGCCCGACTGCCTGCGCCAGGGCCATGGCCGGTCGATGATGACCCAGGCCATCGCTCGCTGCTTTGCCGCGCCAGATGTGGGGGCGATTCTGATCGACCCGCTGGCCAACAACCTATCCGCCCATCGGTTTTACCGAGCGATGGGCTTTCACCCCGTCGGTCCGCGCCGCTTCGGCACCGATGACTGCCTCGTTTTTCGCCTCAACCGCGCCGATTGGCGCGCAGGAGACTGATCATGCCCAAGGTTCTGATTTCCGATGCGCTTTCTGAGCGCGCTGTCCAGATCTTCCGCGACAATGGCGTGGAGGTCGATTTCCAACCCGATCTGGGCAAGGATCCCGACCGGCTGGCCGACATCATCGGCGGTTATGACGGGCTGGCCATCCGCTCGGCCACCAAGGTGCGCGCCGAACTTTTGGAGCGCGCCGACCGGCTGAGCGTCATCGGGCGCGCCGGCATCGGGGTCGACAATGTCGATATTGCGGCGGCCTCGGCCAAGGGCGTGGTGGTGATGAACACGCCGTTCGGGAACTCGATCACCACCGCCGAGCATGCGATTGCCATGATGTTCGCGCTGGCCCGGCAGCTGCCCGAAGCCGATGCCTCGACCCGGGCCGGCAAATGGGAAAAGAACCGCTTCATGGGGGTCGAGATCACCGGCAAGACGCTGGGCCTGGTGGGCTGCGGCAATATCGGATCGGTGGTTGCTGCCCGCGCATTGGGGCTGCGCATGAAGGTGGTTGCCTATGACCCGTTTTTGTCGGCCGAGCGGGCGACCGAGCTTGGGGTTGAGAAGCTCGATCTTGACGAGCTGCTGACCCGGGCCGATTTCGTCACGCTGCATCTGCCAAAGAACGAAAAGACCGCCGGGATCCTGTCGGCCACGCGGATTGCCGCGATGAAACCCGGTGCGCGGCTGATCAACTGCGCGCGCGGAGGGTTGGTCGATGAGGCGGCAGTGGTCGAAGCGCTGCATGAGGGCAAGCTGGCCGGCGCGGCCTTCGACGTCTTTTCCGAGGAGCCGGCGCGGGAAAACCCCCTTTTTGAAGCGCCCAATGTGGTCTGTACGCCGCATCTGGGGGCGGCGACCAGCGAGGCGCAGGAGAATGTCGCGCTGCAGGTCGCCGAGCAGATGTCCGATTACCTGATGCGGGGGGCGATCTCGAATGCGATCAACGCGCCCTCGGTCACGGCCGAGGAGGCGCCGGTTCTGAAACCCTGGATCGGGCTTGCCGAGGTGCTGGGCGGTTTTGCCGGGCAGGTGACCGAAACGGCCATTCGCGAGATCGAAATCGAGTATGTCGGCCGGGTCGGCGCGCTCAATCTGCGGCCGCTGACGGCCGCGGTGACAGCCTCGCTTCTGCGCCCGCTGGTCGGGGAGGGGGCGGTCAACATGGTCTCGGCGCCGATCGTGGCGCGCGAACGGGGCATCCGCATTGCTGAGACCCGCAAGGATGAGCAGGGCGCCTATGGCACCTATATGCGGCTCATTGTGACCTCAGAGACGATGACCCGCTCGGTCGCCGGCACGATCTTTTCCGATGGGCGGCCGCGCTTTATCCAGATCAAGGGGATCAATCTGGAGGCCGAGCCGCAGCCGCATATGCTCTACACCACCAATTCCGACGCCCCGGGCTATATTGGCGCGCTCGGCACGCTGCTCGGTGAGCTTGAGGTCAATATCGCGACCTTCGCGCTGGGCCGGGCCGAAAAAGGCGGCGAGGCGATTGCGCTTTTGGGGGTCGACAGCGATGTGGCCGATGCGTCGCTCGACCAGATCGGGGCGCTGCCGCAGGTTGGGCAGGCCAAGCGGCTGCGTTTCTGAACCCGGGCATCCCCGGCGCCGGTTGCGGGGTCGGGACGCCTCCGGCGGGAGTATTTGGGCCAAGAAGAAGGGGCAGCGCGGTGGCCTGCCTGTTCGGGCGCCACTAGAGCGGTTCGGCCCGCATCACCGCACGTGCGGTCAGATCATTGTTGGCGATGGCGGCAAAAAATC
>JBCDDO010000470.1:0-2375 GCA_039180245.1 Pseudomonadota bacterium
CCGCGCCGGTGTTCGAGGCGGTGGTCGCGGCCTGCTTGGCGTCGGGCGGGCGCGTCATGCCCGACACCATCCCACGGGTTACGCGGGCGCGTCCGTTTCGCACGATCAAAGCGCTGATCGGGCCGGATGGCGAACGCTGGCTGCCCTGTCACGGGGTGTTTCCGGCCGGGCGCGCCCAGCACGGGCTCGCCGCGGTGCGGGATGTGTTGGCCCGGGCTGCACAGTCAGACCCGCAGCCGGCCGACTGTACACTGTTGCTGGCCGCTGTCGGTGGAGAGATCATTGTCGAGCCACAGCTCTACTGGGCCGATGCGCTGAGCGGTTTTCAACGCGCCCATGCGGCACCCTCGCAGGTCGCGCCCCACCGGGACGCTCCGCCAGACCCGCAACGGAGGAAGGCGGCCCTTGCGCTGCGCCAAGAGTTGATCGAGGCGATGGCCGGGGCAGGCTGCGCGCATCTTCAGATCGGTCGGCGCTATCGGTATCGCGACACGCTTGCACCCGGGATGCGCGGCATGGTGGAGGCGCTGAAAGCGCAGCTCGACCCAGATGGCATCCTCAATCCCGGGGTGCTGGGCCTGGGTGGGCCGGCGGCCAAATAAGTCGGCATTCGGCCTTGCGTCACGGGGCGGTCGCCTTTGCAGTCGCTGGTGTCGCGCGGCAAGCAAAGACGATGCCCGCCACCGAGCCGCAGGCCGTAAGCGCCATCAGAAGCGTCCAGAGCAGCGGCGCGCGCGCTTGCAAAAAGATCTGAGCGCTGACCTCAAAGGCAATGGCAACGCCAAGAACCACCGCCCAGGCGCACCAGAACCAGCGGCCCCGGGCTTCGCCGATGGGCAGGGTGTCGTTATCGGGCGCCGAGCGCTCCTCCATAATGTCGGCCAGGATCCGGCGTTCTTCGGCACCGGCTTCGGGCACGGTGCCGTCGGTCGCACCTCCCCGCCTCGCCGCCGCGGCGCCGTCGCGCAAGTTCGTGGCAAACACCAGCGCGGCGAGCGCAAGGGCGGCGAGGTTGAGCCGCCAGTCAGGCGCCACGCCCAGAACGAACACGGCCAGCGCCCCGGCGCGCTGCCATGCGTGCAGAGGCGCAAAGGCATGCCCGGTCATCGCCACGGCAAAGGCGCTGAGGCCCAGCGCCGACATCACCGTGACATGCAACGTGTCCTGCCAAGTGGTCTCCAGCAACAATCCGGGCGCATAGACAAACAGGATTGGCAAAAGAAAGCAGGCGATGCCCAGTCGCGAAGCCGCGAGGCCGACCGGCATTGGATTGGCCTTGGCAATCGGGGCGGCGGCAAAAGCGGTAAGGGCGACGGGCGGGGTGATGTTGGAAATAATCCCGTAGTAAAAGGCAAAGAAATGCGCGGCCATGGGCGGAACGCCCGCGACGGTCAAGATCGGGATGATCGTGGCAACAAGCGTGAGGTAGATGGCCACGGCCGTCATGCCCATGCCCATGATCACCGACAAAAGGGCCGAGAGCAAAAGCAGCGCCCAGATCTGACCGCCCGCCGCGTTTGCTGCCGCCTGGGCGATCTGAAAGCTCAAGCCAACGGCAAAGATCGCGCCCAGGATGATGCCGGCCGCCGCGGCTGCGACCGACAGGCCGACCGTCGCCCGCGCGGTCTCCTCGATGACCGAGACCAGCCCGCGCGGGGTGATCCGGCGCCGCGGCTGCAAAACGGCGATCAAAAAGGTCACGCCAGTGATCATCACCGCGACATAGACGATGGACCGGCCGGCGATAAGCGCGCCGATGATCAGCAAGATCGGGGCCAGCAGATACCCCTCGCGCCGCAGGATCGCCCAGGCCGGTGGCAGCAGCGCCCGCGGCATACGGGGCAGCCCCAGCTTTCGGGCCTCGGTATGGACCGAGACGAAGATCACCAGAAAGTAAAGCAGTGCCGGGATCAACGCGGCGGCGACGATGTCAAGATAAGCGCGGTCGAGAAACTCGGTCATGATGAAGGCCACCGCGCCCATGACGGGCGGCATGATGATCCCGCCATTCGAGGCCGCCGCCTCGACCCCGCCGGCAAAGGCGCGGCGATATCCCAGCCGGATCATCAGCGGGATGGTAAAGACGCCGGTGGTCAGCACATTGCCGATGGCCGAGCCCGAGAGCGAGCCCATCATCGCCGAGGACATCACGGCGGCTTTGGCCGGGCCCCCGGTGCGGTGGCCGAACAGGGCAAAGGCAAGCCGGGTGAAAAACGCCCCACCGCCGCAGGCATTGAGCAGGGTTCCAAAGAGAATGAACAGCACCACAAAATTCGCCATGACCGACACAGCGGTGCCGAAAATGCCGTTGCTGTCGAGAAAAACCGCCTGCAAGAGGTTCTGAAGGCTTGAGGGCGGGCCGTAAAACACACCCG
>JBCDDO010000471.1:0-2352 GCA_039180245.1 Pseudomonadota bacterium
GCATGGATCCGCGCGCCGGGGATGATGTCGAGCACCTCCTCCTGGAAATAGAGCATGCGGTCGCGCCCGCCGCGGCGGCGGGTTTCTGAGCGCCAGCGATTGGTCCCGTCGGGCCCCTGATAGCGCGGCGCGGTGCCCCGGTTGGGATTGGGCGAATAGCCGCCGACCCGAACCCGAACTGGGTGCGCATGCATATAGGGTTCAATGCGAATGCTCATCGGGGGGCCTCACAGTTGCATCAATTGAGCATGTCATCGTCGTAGCCGTAGTCGGGGTGATGGGCGCCGGCCTGCACGTCCGGGTCGTTGGGGTCGTAGATCGGCCGATCCGGCGTCGTCGTGTCGCCGCGGATCCCCGCCGTGGGGGTGGCCTCGAAATCGCCGTTATGCTCGACCCCATGTTCGGCATTGGTGGTGGGTTGGATGCTGTCAACCTCATCCGCCATCATTGGATCGGAGGATTTTTGGGTCGTATGGTGCCAATCGACCTGATCGGTGGTGTGCGACAGCTTGCCGGTTTCAAGGAACTCGTCGAGCTCATCGGCCGGGATGGTATCGACCAAGGGATCGTACTCACCGCGCAGGATCCGCTCGCGCGCTTCCGCGATGCGGCGCTTGATGCCTGCATTGGCAGCTTCTTCATGCGCCCTGGGTGTCGGATTGCCCGAACTGTATTGGTGCCGGTTGCCCTTTGAACAAGAAAATCGGCTCAGCCCCAGCAGATCGGGCCGGTCGAGCGGGGCGTTCGAATAGGCATAGCGCGTCGCCGCATTGACCGGGAACAGCGGATCGACGGTCAAAAAGCGGCCCGAGCGCGGGTCGTGATGGCGAAAGCGGGTGTGATGCAGGCCGGTCTCGCGGTCCAGCACCTGCCCGGGCAGGCGGAAATCGAACGCGATCTGGGTGTCCGGCGCTTCCTCGGCGGCGCCGAGCGGGGTGTAGCGCGCGCGCCAGACCGGGGCGCCCTTGGCATCCAGCACCAGCACCGGGAAGGCGCCGAGCCCCAAATGCACGGTGTAAAGCCGCGCGGTCTCGTCCTCATGGTCGATGAAGGCGACCGGTGTCCAGCTGTCGAAGGCCTGCGAGAGGGGGCGGTAGATATAGTGGCGCAGCCGACCGGTCAGATTGTCGCGCTCTGCCGCCAATCTGGGCCCGGCATAGATGTAGGAGTTATCGACCTTGCGATGCAGCGCGTCGGCGCCACGCTTGGCGACCCGGCGGCCGAAATCGTCATAGGAATAGGCGATGTCGAGCCCGCTGAGCGTGTCTTCGACCCGCGCCAGGAACCCCCGCGGATCATAGGCATAGCGCCGCGCGCGCCCGGTGCCATCGGCCTCCTGCACCAGCCGGCCCTCGGCATCATGCTCGAACCGCCGCGCGCCCTGGCGGGCGAGCATCTGCTCGGCGGAATAGCTGAGCGGGCCCTCGGGGCTGGCGAGCAGGTTGAGCTCGGCATCATAGGCAAAGCGCTGGGTGCCGGTGCGGTCGGTCACCGCGACCAGCCGGTCCAGCACATCATACTCAAAGCGCCTGGTCTGGCCGGCCTCGGTCTCCTGCCGGCGCAGCCCGCCGATGGCAAAGATCGCCTCGCCGGCATAGAGCGTCTCGCCCAGCCGGTGCAGATGGCGGTGCAGCCGGGTGCCGCCTTGGCGCAGATGGCGGGTTTCGTCCACCGCGCCATTGGGCCGTCCGTCCAGACCGTCGCGCCCAAAAAGATGCCGCCCGCCCAGTGGGTCGGTCAGCACCAGCCCTTCCGGCTCATGCGCATAGGCGATCTCGCCCCAGGGCGTGGCCAGGGCCGTCTCGCGCCCCGCCGCGTCATAGGCCCAGTCGAATTCATGCCCGGCAAAGGAGAAGGCCGCCATGCGCCCGGCCTCATCGAGCCGGGTGGAGACGCGCACCGCGTCATCGGCATAGTCGCGGGTGCGGGTTTCGGTGAAAAGCCGGGTTTCGGAACGCAGCACCGCATCCTCGCCGCGATGGGTGCGCTTGCGGATCAAGCAGCCCGGGCGGGCATCGGTGCGATGTTCGGTCCGCGTCAGCGGCCCAGAGATGCGGATGGGCTGGCCCGCGGCATCCCGCTCGATCCGACGCAAAAGCTGGCCGCCATCGCCGCGGATCTCGGTCAGCGCATCCTCGCCATCGCGGGCGAAGGCCAGCCGCGCGCCATTGGCGTCTTCGATGGCCGTCAGCCCCAGCGCGGCGGAAAAGGCGGCATGACTGACCGTTCCGTCGGGGCGCTTCTGGGCCGATGGCGTGTTCTCGCCAAAATGGGCATAGCGGGTGACCCGGCCGGCCCGATCGGTGATCGAGGTGAGCCGCCCGCCCGCATCATAGCCATAGCGCTCCGACC
>JBCDDO010000472.1:0-2350 GCA_039180245.1 Pseudomonadota bacterium
ATTTCCCCCAGACCGATGTGGCGATCATCATCGGGTCGAAAGACATCGTGAAACCGGCCGCGCAAGAAGAACCGAAATCGCCCAATTCCGGCATGCCGGTGCTGGAGGTGTGGAAGTCCAAGAACGTCATCGTGTCGAAGCGCGGTCAGGGCACCGGCTATTCGGGCATCGAGAACCCGCTCTTTTATAAAGACAACACACGGATGTTTTATGGCGATGCGAAAAAGTCGCTCGACGAATTGTTGACCCGGATCAGCTGAGGGGCCTGCGCAACGGGGGCGCGTCCAGGCCGGGCATCGAGCCCGCCCCGGCCGCCCACTCTCGTGTCATTCGGGCAGCTGGGTGGGTTGCCTCAGACCGTTGGGTGATCTGCGGCCCATGCATGCGGCCCGATCAGCGGGGCAGCTCGATCTCGGTCGGCTCGGCCCGATTGCGGTTGCGGATCAGCCAGGCCACCGCAAGAAGATCGCTCACCCCGACCAAGGCCCGTTGCAGGTTGGAGTATTTCGAACGCCCCGAGTTGCGCGGGCGATCGGCCACATCGACATGCGCGACCCCATGCCCCGAGGCACGAAACAGGGCCGGCAGATAGCGGTGCATGTTGTGAAAATAGGGCAGGTCGAGATAGGGGGCGCGGCGAAACGCCTTCAGCCCGCAGGCGGTGTCGCGGGTGTCGTCGCGCAGGATGCGTCGGCGCAGCGCATTGGCCACGCGTGAGGCATAGCGTTTGGACAGCGTGTCGCGGCGCCCCACACGCTGCCCGGCCACGAGGGCGAGCGCCGGGTCGGCATCGCCCATGAGCGGCGCAAACAATGCCGACAGCGCCTCGGGCGGGTTCTGGCCATCGCCGTCCATCGTGCAGATCACAGCGCCCCGGGCACTGGCCACGGCAGAGTGCAGCGCGGCACTTTTTCCGGCGGGTTTGGCATGGCAGATCACCCGCAAACCGGCGATGCGGCCGGCCATAATCTGCAATTCGGCCAAGGTTGCGTCGCGCGATCCGTCATCGACCACGATGATCTCGTGGGGCGGAAAGCTTGCGGCGACCCCAGCGAGCTCCTCCAGCACCGGCGTGACATTGCCGGCCTCATTGAGCATGGGGATCACCACTGTCAGCGGCAGCGGGGCTGGGGTCGAAATTGGGGGGAGCGTGTCTTGGGCCATGTCCTCATCCAGACCGCGCGGGCCTTGAGTGCTTAAACATCACCCGAGCACGCCTGTCCACTTGGCGCGCATGCCTCGATGATTGGCCGCCAGAGCCCAGCACCGGCCGCAGCCGGCACGCGCCGGCCGAAGCGCTTGCCCGACCCGGCCGGCTCCCCTAGGCTTCGCGCAAAATCTGACGAACAAAGCGAGGAGGTGAGGATGCTTCGGCAAATCCAGAAAGGGATCGGACTTCGGCTGGCGACAGGATGTCTGGCGATTGCAGTATCGGTGCTTGCGGCCGCGTCGGCGCAGGCGCAGTCCCTGACGCCAGCCAATCCGCAACCCGATGCGGCCGCGCTTAAAGACGGGCTCGCCGTGCTTTATGCCTTTCCCAATGACGTGAAATGGCTGCGCGATGCCGAGGGTTGGCGCAGCTACGACCCCAAGCCCGGCGCGCCGCTGGTGGGGTTTGACTATCCCGACACCAATCCGGGCGACCCTGTGCTCACCAGCTCGTATCACGAAAATGTCGTGGCTTTTATCGAGGGCTATATCCGCTTCGACCAGCCGGGCGTCTGGAAGATCGAATTTCACTCCAATGACGGGCTTCAGGTCACCATCGGTGGGCTGCAGGTCTACAAGCATGATGGGCGGCATGCATGCGAGACAGTTGGCTGGGCGGAGTTTGAGGTGCCGCAGCCGGGCTGGTATGCGCTGGAGGCCACCTATTTCCAACGTCTCAACACTGCGTGCCTTTTGATGAAATGGGCCGCGCCGGGCGACAAGATGCGCTGGACGCCGAACGCGGTGTTTGCGCATTGATGGCGGGTCCGGGCTTCAGCACATGACCGCTGCGCCGGGCGAGAACCTGCGGATCGACGGCGCCCGGCTCTGGGACAGCCTGATGGAGATGGCAAAGATCGGCCCGGGTGTGGCGGGCGGCAACAACCGCCAGACGGTCACCGATGCCGATGGGCAGGGCCGGGCGCTCTTTGCGCGCTGGTGCGCCGAAGCCGGTGCCAGCATGGGCGTCGACGACATGGGCAACATGTTTGCCGCCCGCCCCGGCACCGATCCCCAGGCTTTGCCGGTCTATGTCGGCAGCCATCTCGACACCCAACCGACGGGTGGCAGGTTCGACGGTGTGCTGGGGGTCTTGGCCGGGCTTGAGATCCTGCGCAGCCTGCATGATCTGGACATCCGG
>JBCDDO010000473.1:0-2349 GCA_039180245.1 Pseudomonadota bacterium
CCCAGACTGTAGAGCACGGCACGGACCGGACCAGCCCGGACTGTAGAGCACGGCACGGACCGGACCAGCCCGGACTGTAGACCACGGCACGGACCGGACCAGCCCGGGGCATTCCCGGTTCGGGCTCGATGGCCGTCTTCATCGGCGGGCTGGCGCTTCTGGGCTATGAGGCGGGGCCGCAGCTCATCCAGAACAATCTCGACATCACCTATACCGTGGTCTGGTCGCTGGCCCTGGCCAATGTCGTCGGCGCGGGGCTGTGCATTCTGCTCTCGGCCCCCATCGCGCGGCTGACCACGATCCGCTTCACGCTGCTCGCACCCTTCCTCTTCATGATGATCGCCTTTGCGGCCTTTCAGTCGCGCCAGTCGCTGGGCGATCTGGTCGCACTTTTTGCGGTCGGGCTGCTGGGCATTTTCCTGCGCCGCTTCGACTGGTCGCGCCCAGCTTTCCTGATCGGCTTTGTGCTTTCCACCCAGGCCGAGAACTTCTCCGCCCAGGCCCAGCAGGTCGCCCGGTTCGAGTTCCGCAAAAGCCTGGAGGAGGGGTTTGCCTATGTCGCCTCGCCAATCGTGATCGTGATCCTGCTCATCACGGTGGTGTCGGTCTTTTTCGGCATCCGCCAGGCCCGGCAGATCCGCTCGGAAGGCGCGGTGGCCACGGGGGCCAAACGCGCGCCCCTGATCTTTCTGCTCTTGCTTCTGGCCTATGTCGGGGTGAGCTGGTGGAACGCCTATGCCATCGACATGATGTCCGACAAGATCTTCCCGCTCTTTGTCTCCAGCGTTGGCGTTGCGGCCCTGGTTGTGCTGCTGATCCGGATGATGCTGGCCGGCGAGACCGACCCGCTTTTTGCCGACCGTGAGGCGGCGGGCGATGATGCCTCGGCGCCGCATGGCCTGTGGCCCACCCTGGCCTGGTTTGCCGGGCTCTTGGTGCTCTCGGCGCTCTTGGGCTTCATCCTGGCGCTGGCGATCTTCCTGCTCAGCTTCTTTCGCATCCGCGCCGGGCTCACCTGGGCCTGGTCGGCCGCCCTGGCCGCCGCCGGCATCGGCTTCATGATGATCCTTGCCGGGGCGCTGAACCGGAACTTCCCCTCCGGCCTCCTTCAGGATTACGTCGCCCTGCCCTGGCCGCTGACGTGACCCTGCGGCTGCTGTGTCTGCCCGGCGATGGCATCGGCCCGGAGATCACGGCAGCCAGCATCCATGTCACCCAGACCGCCTGCGCCAAGGCCGGGCTGGAGGTGGCGTTCCCGCAAATGGAGATCGGCTTTGCCGCGCTCGATGCCACCGGCACGACGATTCCCGATAAGGTGGTCGCTGCGGCAAAGACCGCCGACGGGGTGATCTTGGGTCCCGTCTCGCACAATGCCTACCCCGCGCGGGCCGAGGGCGGGCTCAACCCGTCGGGCGTTCTGCGCAGCGCGCTTGGGCTTTTCGCCAATATCCGCCCTGCCCGGTCGCACCCCGCCGTGCCCAGGCCGGTCGTGCCGGCGGTGGATCTGGTGGTGGTGCGCGAGAATCTTGAGGGGTTCTATGCCGATCGCAACATGCATCTGGGTCCGGGCGAGTTCATGCCGACCCCGGACATTGCCCTCGCCATCCGGCGCATCACCCGCGAGAACTCACGAGCCATCGCCCAGGCCGCCTTCGCGCTGGCCGCAACGCGGCGCGGACAGGTTGCGGTGATCCACAAGGCCAATGTGCTGCGGGTCAGCGACGGGCTCTTTCTTGACGCGGTGCGCGAGGTCGCCGCCCAGCATCCCGCCATTGCGGTGGAGGAGCTTTTGGTCGATGCCGCGGCCGCCTTGCTGGTGCGCGACCCCGCCCGGTTCGATGTGATCCTGGCCACCAATATGTTCGGCGACATCCTCAGCGATCTGGCCTCGGAGCTTGCCGGCGGGCTGGGGCTCGCCGCCTCGCTCAACCATGGGCCGCGGCATGCGCTGGCCCAGGCCCAGCACGGCTCGGCGCCCGATCTTGCCGGGCGCGATGTCGCCAACCCCGCCTCGCTGATCGGTTCGGTGGCCATGCTCCTGACGCATCTCGGGCACAAGACCCCAGCTCGGCTGATCACCCGCGCACTCGACGCGGCCTTGAGCGCGCGCGAGACCCGCACTGCGGATCTGGGCGGCGCGCTTGGCACGGCGGCATTTGCCGCGCATCTCTGCACGCTGATCGAAAGGGACGAGACATGAGCCAGCGCGCCATTCCCTATCTGTTCCTGCGCGGCGGCACATCGCGCGGCCCCTATTTCAATGCCGCCGACCTGCCCAAGGACCGCGCGCACCTGGCCGAGGTGCTGATCGCGGTGATCGGGGCCGGCAATCCGCGCAATATCGACGGG
>JBCDDO010000474.1:0-2341 GCA_039180245.1 Pseudomonadota bacterium
CCCGGCGTGGGCAAGACCGAGGCCGCCAAGGCGCTGGGCGCGGTGCTGTCGCGCCAAGTGATCCGGCTGCAATGCTATGAGGGGATCGACGCGGCGGCCGCCTTGTACGAGTGGAACTATCCGCGCCAGATGCTCGCCATTCGGCAGGCGGGCGAGACTTATGTGAACCTTTATGACGAGGCCTTCCTGCTGGCCCGGCCACTCTTGCAGGCGCTGCGCGCGCCCGACACCTCGCTGGTGCTGATCGATGAGGTCGACCGCGCCGATCCCGAATTCGAGGCCTTCCTGCTGGAGTTTCTGTCGGATTTCACCATCTCGATCCCCGAAACCGGCACGGTTCGGGCAGCGACGCAGCCAGTGGTGGTGCTGACATCGAACCGCACGCGCGAGCTGCATGAGGCGCTGCGCCGTCGCTGTGTCTATCACTGGATCGACTATCCGGACCCGGCGCTGGAGGCGCAGATTGTCATGGCGCGGGCCAGCTCGGTGGCGCGGGCCACGGCCGAGGCGGTGGTCGCCTCGGTGGGGCTGATGCGCCGAGAGCCGCTGGCAAAGCCGCCCGGTGTGGCCGAGACTGTGGAATGGGCAGAGGCCGCGACGCTGCTCAACGCCCAGGGCGTGGCCTGGCCCGACGCGTTTCGGCGCGCGATCGGCACCGCGCTGAAGGCCCAGGACGATCTGGCCTATCTCACCCCGCATCTGGCGCAATTCCTGCCGGGCGAGGCGGCATGACCCAGGCCGCTCCGCTGCCCAGCGCGCTGCGCCCCTTTGTCGATTTCGCAAGCGTCCTGCGCGGTAACGGCTTTGCGGTCGCCCCCGACCAGACCATCGGCTTTGTCCGCGCGCTGGGGGCGCTCGGCCCCCGGAGCATCGACGATGTGCACCATGCGGCGCGTGCGCTGTTTGCGGTGCCGCCCGAGCGCTTCGAGGCGTTCGACGCGCTCTTTCGGGCGTTTTTTCTGGGTCAGACCCTGGCCGCCCCGGCCCATGGCGATGAGGGTGAGGAGGTCGAGGCGCATGAAGCCAGCGGCGCCGATACGGCAGCCGAGCTCGATGAGGCCGAAGACAGCCCCGGGGCCGAGGCCGCGGCGGCCGAGCGGTTGGGCCACCGCGACCTTGCCGCTTGGGCCGATGACGCGCTGCGCCGGCTTGCGCGCGATGCCCCGCGCCGCCTGCCCCAGCGCCTGTCACGCCGCCGCATCTCCGCCCCTCTGGGCGACCGGCCCGACATGCGCCGTGCGCTGCGCGATGCGGCCCGACGCGACGGCGAGCTGTTCACGCTGCCGATGACCCGGCGGCGCCTGCGCCAGCGGCGGATCGTGCTGCTCATCGATGTGTCCGGCTCGATGTCCGAACGCACCGAACCCGCGCTGCGCTTTGCCCATGGGCTGAGCCAGGCCGCCCGACAGATCGAGGTTTTCACCCTGGGCACGCGGCTGACCCGCATCACCGCCGCGCTGCGACCCCAAGCGGGCGACCTTGCCCTGCCCCGGGCCGCCGCACTGATCGCCGATATCGATGGCGGCACCCGGATCGGCGAAGCGCTGCAGACCTTTCTGGCTGTGCCACGCTATGCCGGCTTTGCGCGCGGCGCACTGGTCTTGGTGCTGTCGGACGGATTGGAGCGGGGCGATCCGGCTGCAATGATCGAGGGCACGCGGCGCCTCGCGCGCCTGGCCTGGCGGCTGCACTGGCTCAGCCCCCTGGCGGGCAGCGACGGCTATCGCCCCGAAACCGCCGGGCTGGCCGCGATCCTGCCCGATCTCGACGCATTTGCGCCCGGTGGGAACATTGCCACGCTGACCGACCATGTTCTGAACGCGGCACGCTCGGCATGATCGACGCGCATCATCATATCTGGCGCCAGCATGATCTGCCCTGGCTTTTGGGCCCCGAACGGCCGCGGATCTTTGGGCCCTATGCGCCGATCAAGCGCGACTATCTGATCGCAGAGTATCTTCGCGACATCGCCGGCACGGGTCTGGAGAAATCGGTCTATGTCCAGGCCAATTGGGCGCCGAACTGGGCCGCGGATGAGGCCGGCTGGGTGCAGTCGGTGGCCGATGCCCATGGCTGGCCGCATGCCATCGTGGGTTATGCCGATTTTACCGCGCCGGATGTGCGGCCCCAGCTCGACCGGCTGGCCGGCTTTCCGCTGATGCGCGGCATTCGCCAGCAGCTTCACTGGCACGAGAACCCGCTTTACCGCTTTGCCGCCCGTCCCGATCTGAGCGAGGACCCGACGGTTCAGCGCAACATCGCCCATCTGGCCGCCTATGGCTGGTGCTTCGACTTGCAGGTCTTTGCCCCGCAGATGGAGGGCGCCGCCGCCCTGGCCGAG
>JBCDDO010000475.1:0-2340 GCA_039180245.1 Pseudomonadota bacterium
CTCGGGCGCGACCGTCGCGGGCAGAAAGTTCGTCGGCGGCTCGCCGATGAAATCGGCCACAAACACATTGGCCGGCGCGTTGTAGAGCGTGTTGCGATCACCGATCTGCTGAAGCCGCGCGTTCGACATCACCGCAACGCGGTCCGCCAGCGCCAGCGCCTCGACCTGATCATGGGTGACATAGATCATCGTGCGGCCCAACTCGCGATGCAGACGCTTGAGATCAAACAGCATCCGAAACTTCAGATGCGCGTCGAGATGGCTCATCACCTCGTCCAGGATAAAGACCGACGGCTCGCGGATCAGCGCCCGGCCCAGCGAGACGCGCTGCTGCTGGCCGCCCGAAAGCTGCGGCGGCAGCGCGTCCAAAATGTTGGTGATCTCCAGGATCTCGGCAATCTCGCGCACCTTGCGCTGGCGCGTGGCGGCATCGACACCGCGCACCTCCAGCGGAAAGGCCAGATTGTCGGCCACCGTGAAGGAGGGGTAGAGCGCATAGGTCTCAAAGGCCATCGCGACATTGCGGTCCTGCGGCTCGAGCGCCGAGACATCCTGGCCGCCGAAATGGATGGAGCCCGAGGTCAGGCTCTCCAGCCCCACGATCATGCGCAGGGTCGAGGTCTTGCCGCAGCCCGACGGGCCCAGCAGGGCCACGAACTCGCCATCCTCGACCACCAGATCGAGGTCCTGCACCGCATGCACGGCGGCCTTGCCGCCAGCCCCATAGATCTTGTTGACCCGTTCCAGCGCAACCTGGGCCATCAACCCGCCTCCAACAGGCTGCGGCCGGTGGCGCTGTCGAAATAGTGGAACCGGGCCGGATCGGTGGCCAGGGTCACGCGATCGCCGGTGTCGAAATGCGCTTCGGGATCGGTCAGCGCGGTCAGCCGCACCCCGCCCGATTGCGCGATCATCACCCCGGTCGCCCCCAAGGGCTCGAATATGTCGACATCGGCGGCGATCTGCGCTTTGCCCTTGGCCATATCCGGGCGCAGGAATTGCGGCCGCAGGCCAAGGGTCACCCGATCGGCATCCTGGTGTTCCAGAAGCGGTACATGCTCCGGGGCCACGGGAAAGCGCAGGCTCCCGGCCTCGGCCTGCAGGAAGACACCCTCCGCATCACGCCTCAGCCGCGCCGCGATCACATTGATCGTGGGCTGGCCCAAATGCTCGGCCACCGTCAGATTGGCTGGGGCCTCGAAAAGATCGCGCGGCGCGCCGACCTGTTCCAGCACCCCGCCCGCCCCCATCACCCCGATCCGGTCGCCCAGCGACAGCGCCTCGGCATAATCATGCGTGACATAAACCGTGGCGACCCGGCGCAGCTCCTCAAGCGTGTGAAACTGGGTCCGCAATTCATGCCGGATCTTTGCGTCGAGATGGCTGATCGGCTCATCGAGCAAAAACACATCCGGATCGGCCACCAGGGTGCGGCCCAGCGCGGTGCGCTGCTTTTGCCCGCCCGACACCTCCCCGGGCTTGCGGTCCAACAGATGATCGATGCGCAAGAGCTTCGCCACGTCGCGGATCTTGCGGTCGCGTTCGGCCCGCGCGGTGCGGCGCGCCCGCAAGGGGCTTGCGATGTTCTCATAGACCGACAGATGCGGGTACAGCGCATAGCTTTCAAAGGTCATTGCGATCCGCCGGCGATAGGGCGGCAGCCGCGTCTGATCCTGCCCGCCCACCAAGATGCGCCCGGCATCCGGCGGCTCCAGCCCCGAGATCAGCCGCAACAATGTCGTCTTGCCGATGCCCGACGCGCCCACGATGACAAAGAACTCCCCCTCCTCGACCGAAAACGACAGACGGTCGATGACCGGAAACTCCCAGCCCTTGCAAAGCCCGTCGACCTCAAGCCGCGCCATGCACACCCCCATGGCCAGATCCGAAAACCCAACGCCCCCCCTTCTTCTTGGTCCAAATACTCCGGGGGTCTGGGGGCAGCGCCCCCAGGCTCGCCCATATGCACAGGCCCTGCCCGCTCATCCCTTCACCACCCCCAGCGACAAGCCCCGCACCATGTAGCGCCGCAGCAGAATGAACAGTGTCACCGGCGGGATCATCGCAATCAGCGAAAAGGCCATCTGCAGGTTCCACAGCGTTTGCGAGCCATGGGTGAAGGTCGGAATGACGATGGTGTAGGTGCGCACATCGGTGCCCACAAAGAGATTGGCGAAAAGATACTCGTTCCAGGCAAAGATCCAGCACAGCATCGCCACCGAGATCATGCCGGGCAGCACAAGCGGCAGCGTGACCTTCACAAAGGCGCGCAAAGGCGTCCAGCCATCGAGATAGGCCGCCTCCTCGATCTCGCGCGGGGCATCGCGGAAAAAGACCATC
>JBCDDO010000476.1:0-2336 GCA_039180245.1 Pseudomonadota bacterium
GCATGTCGGCGCGTGGGGAGCAGCATGGTCAAGGAGGCAGCGGTATGGCATCCAAACCCGTGATCCTGTGCATCCTCGATGGCTGGGGTCTGCGCGCCCCCTCCAGCGACAACGCGGTGACCCAGGCGCGCACGCCGCATTTCGACCGGCTGATGGCGCGCTGCCCGGCCACCAGCCTTGCCGCGCATGGGCCCGATGTGGGCTTGCCCGAAGGGCAGATGGGCAATTCCGAGGTCGGGCACACCAATATCGGGGCCGGCCGCGTCGTCTGGATGGACCTGCCCCGGATCGACAATGCCATCGAGGATGGCAGCTTTGACGCAAACCCGGCCCTTGCCGGGTTCATCGATGCGCTGCGGCGCAGCGGCGGCACCGCGCATCTGGCCGGGCTCGCCTCGCCCGGCGGGGTGCATGCGCATCAGCGCCATATCGCGCGGGCCGCGCATGTGATTGCGGCCGCCGGCATCCCCGTGGCCATCCATGCCTTCACCGATGGGCGGGATGTGGCGCCGAAATCAGCCCATATCGACATCGCGGCGCTGGCCGAGGCCTTGCCGGAGACCGCCCGCATCGCGACCATCAGCGGGCGGTACTATGCGATGGACCGTGACCAGCGCTGGGAGCGGGTCAAGGCGGCCTGGACCGCCATGGTGCTGGCCGAAGGTCGCGGCGCCTACAATGCCCGCGAAGCGGTGGTCGGCGCCTATGACCGCGGCGAGACCGATGAGTTTGTGAAACCCACCTGCCTGCGCGGCCATCGCGGCATGCAGGACGGCGACGGTCTGTTGTTTCTCAATTTCCGGGCCGACCGGGCGCGTGAGCTTCTCGCCGCCCTGATCGATCCCGATTTCGACGGGTTCGCCCGCGAGCGCATGCCGAGCTTTGCCGCGCTGTGCGGGATGGTCGCCTATTCCGACGCGCTGGCCGCGCGCATGCAGGTGATGTTTCCCCCCCAAAGCATCGAGAACACGCTGGGCGAATGGATTGCTGCCCAGGGGCTGCGTCAGCTGCGTCTGGCCGAGACGGAGAAATATCCGCATGTGACCTTCTTCCTCAATGGCGGGCGCGAGGCGCCCTTTGCCGGCGAGACGCGGCATATGGCGCCCAGCCCCAAGGTCGCGACCTATGATCTGGCCCCGGAGATGGCCGCGGCCGAGGTGACCGACACGCTGGTTGCCGCGATCCGCAGCGGGGTGCAGGATCTGATCGTGGTCAATTACGCCAATCCCGACATGGTCGGGCATTCAGGCGATCTGGCGGCGACGATCCGCGCCTGCGAGGCGGTGGATGCCGGTCTTGGCGCGGTGCTTCCGGCCCTGGCCGAAGCCGGCGGTGCGATGCTGGTGACGGCCGATCACGGCAATGCCGATATGATGCGCGATCCCGAAACCGGCGGGCCGCACACGGCGCACACGCTCAACCCGGTGCCCTGCATTCTGATCGGCGGCCCACCGGGCGCCGAGCTGCGCGATGGCGGGCGCCTGGCCGACCTCGCACCCACGCTGCTGGAGCTGATGGGTCTGTCGCAGCCGCCCCAGATGAGCGGCGAAAGCCTGATTGGGAGCGGCTCCTGACCGGCCGGCTTGTTGCGGCACGGCGCGCGATCCTTGCGCCGCTGCTGGGTGCGGCGTTGTGTTGGGCAAGCGCCGCTTGGGCCGATGCGGGCGACCTGACGCCGGCTGCCCAGAGCGACGCTGCAGCGCAGGAGCTGCGGGCCGCCGCCCTAGCCTTGCGCCGCGCCCAGACCTCGCCCCAGGATTGGCGCCGGGCCTTTGAAGCGGCCGTTCGGGGCCATTACGCGGCCGCAGCGGCGTTGCGGGCGGCCCTGCGCCAGGTCGCCGCACATACGGCACCGCTGAGCGTCGAACGCGCCGAACTGACCGAACGTCTCGGCGCGGCGGTGAGCGCGCTGCAGATGCTGGAACAGGCCCGGGCATCGAGCCTGGCACAGCCCGGCGGGGCGGTCGCGGCGGCCCGGGCCGGTCATCTTCTGGCGTCGCTGACCCTGGATCTGGATGCCCAGCTGCTGACGCTGCAGCTTGCGCTTGCACAGAGCGCCCAGCTGCGCAGGCAGGCCGAAGCGGCGCTGGAGGATCTCACCCAGACCCGGCGGGCGCTCGATGCGGCCAAGGCGCAGCTCAGCGCAGCACGCGCGCCCGATCTTGGCGCTGTGACGGAGGGTCTGGTTGCCCGGCTGAGGACGGATGCCGAGGCGCTTGAGCGGCTGGCCGCTGCTTTGGCCGATCTGCCGGTCCCGCCGCCGCCCCGCGCCCAAAATGCTGCATTGCCGCCCCCTCTGCACGGTCGCCTGGCCGGCCCGGCCGAGCGGTTGCGGC
>JBCDDO010000477.1:0-2316 GCA_039180245.1 Pseudomonadota bacterium
CGCGCCCTGCATCGTCTTCATCGATGAGATCGACGCGGTGGGTCGGCATCGCGGTGCGGGCTATGGCGGCGGCAATGACGAGCGTGAGCAGACGCTCAACCAGCTTCTGGTCGAGATGGACGGGTTTGAGGCCAATGAGGGGGTGATCCTGATCGCCGCCACCAACCGGCCCGACGTGCTTGACCCTGCCTTGCTGCGCCCCGGCCGGTTCGACCGCCAGGTGCAGGTGCCCAACCCGGATGTGAACGGCCGCACCAAAATCCTGGAGGTGCATGCCCGCAAAACCCCGCTGGCGCCCAATGTCGATCTGCGGGTGATCGCGCGCGGCACGCCGGGCTTCTCGGGCGCCGATCTGGCCAATCTGGTGAATGAGGCGGCGCTGATGGCGGCCCGCACCGGCAAACGTTTCGTCACCATGATGGATTTCGAGAACGCCAAGGACAAGGTGATGATGGGTGCCGAGCGCCGCAGCCTTGCCATGACCGAAAAGGAAAAGACGCTGACGGCCTATCACGAGGCCGGCCATGCCATTGTTGGCTTGAACGTGCCCAGCCATGACCCGATCCACAAGGCAACGATCATCCCGCGTGGCCGCGCGCTGGGTCTGGTGCTGAGCCTGCCGGAGCGCGATCATCTGAGCCAGACCTATGAGCAGCTGACCTCCAAGATCGCCATGGCGATGGGCGGCCGGGTGGCCGAGGAGCTGAAATTCGGCGAAGAGCAGGTCACCAATGGTGCGGCCTCGGACATCCAGCAGGTGACCCGCATTGCCCGGGCCATGGTCACCCAGTTCGGCATGTCTGAAAAGCTGGGCAATATCGACTATGCCAATGAGCGCGAGAGCTATCTGGGCGTCTATGGCTCGCCCTCCTCGACCTCGCCCGATACCCAGCAGATCATCGATGCCGAAGTCCGGCGGCTGGTCGATGAGGGCTACGAGACCGCCAAGCGGGTGCTGGGCGAAAGATGGGATGATTTTGAGCGTCTGGCCCAGGGATTGCTCGAATACGAAACCCTGACCGGCGAAGAAATTCAGAAGGTCATCGATGGCGAGAAGCTCAACCGCGACGAGGATGGCGGCACCCCGCCGGTTTCGGGCGGGGACAAGGGCGTGATCTCGCTGCCCAAGGCTGGCAAGCCGCGCAACCGGCCCGATGACGGGCTGGAACCGCAGCCGAATTGAGCTGAGCGGGCCGGACCGCGCGGGATCCCGCCATGAACTGGAACCCGGCTGCTCTGGATGGGCTCCGGGGATTCGGCCTCAGACCGGCCCAGGATTTGCTGGCGCGGGTGCCGGCCGCCCTCCCCCCCGGCCCGATCGTCGATCTTGGTGCGGGAACGGGCCAGATCGGCGCGGCGCTGCGTGCGCGCTTTCCGGGTCGCGATCTCACGGCGGTGGACAGGTCCGCGGCCCTCTTGGAGGAAGCCGAGGACAGCGGCCTTTACGCACGGCTGGCGCTGAACGAGCTCGATGATTGGACGCCCGACGCACCGCCGGCGCTGATTTTCTCAAATGCAGCCCTGCATCTGCTGGATGATCACAGGGCCCTGATGCCGCGGCTGGCAGCCTCGCTCGCCCCGGCCGGTGTTCTGGCCGTTCAGATGCCGCGCCACTTCGATGCGCCGTCCAACCGGCTGTTGCGCGACACCGCACGCGCCCTCTTTCCGGACCGGTTTGCCGGTGCCGATGCGCCGATTCCAGTCGGCAGGCCAGGCTTCTACGCAGCGCTGCTTGGCGGTCTGGGCCGGCTCGATCTGTGGGAAACCAAGTACTACAAGACCCTCGACCCGGCGCCGGCCGCCCATCCTGTACGTCTTCTTGCCAGCGCCAGCACCAGCACAGCGCGGCCGATCCTGTCGCGGCTGGGCGAGCGGGAGCGCGCCACCTTGTGGGAAGCCTATGACGCTGCGCTGCAGGAAGCCTATCCAACCGAGCCCGACGGGCGGGTGATCTACCCGGTGCGCCGCCTCTTTTTCGTTCTGTGCCGCGACGACTGACTCGCACAGAGCCCGCGGGCCAATCGACGCTTCGACGAAAACGCATTGCAAAGGGTCGGAAACGGTCACGACCGGCCCGGCACCTTCGGCCATTGAGGGCGGCGCAGGGTCGGAAGGGACGGAACATGAGCGACATCGAGATTGCCCGCGCGGCGAAGAAGCGTCCGATCCAGGAGATCGGCGCGATGCTGGACATCCCGGCGGCCGATCTGGTGCCCTATGGACATGACAAGGCAAAGGTTTCGGCTGGATTCATCGCGGCCCTCGCCGGCCGGGGTCGGGTTGATTGCGGTGACCAGGATCAGCTTGCCGCTCGAC
>JBCDDO010000478.1:0-2292 GCA_039180245.1 Pseudomonadota bacterium
GCGCGCAGGAATTGCCGTCAAGCCACACCGTGCCTTTCGGCAGCGCCGCCACGGCGGCCGCCTCCGCCGCGGCACGCGCCTGATGGGCGGTCACCAAACACCAAACGGCCTGGCACCCGGCCAGCGCCAGGTCCAGGCGGTCGCACCCCTCAACTCCATGTGCGCGATACCTGGCCGCCATCTCCGGGCCTGTTTTAAGGTCATAGGCCGAGATCTGCGCAGGGCGCATGGGCCAGCTTCCGGCAAAGGCCATCGCAGCCTCGCCAAACCCGACAAAGGCCAGTTTTGACAGCGCCGGTGCACGCTCCATAATCGACCTGCTCCAATTGCAGACTTGCCAGGACGGCGAGCCTAGCATGAACTGAGCGACCGGCACCGGTTTTCAGAACACCGGCATGCCGGACCAGGAGGCGCCGATGTCAAGCCCACCCACCCTGTTGGTGATCTCGGCCCATGCGGCCGATTTCGTCTGGCGCTGCGGCGGCGCGATCGCGCTGCACGCCCAAAAGGGCTATGCGGTGACCGTGCTGTGCCTGAGCTTTGGCGAGCGGGGGGAAAGCGCCAAGCTTTGGAAAGAACCGGGGATGACGCTTGCGCGTGTGAAGGCCGTGCGACACGCCGAGGCGGAGGCCGCGGCCCAGGCGCTGGGTGTGGCCGATCTCATCTGCCACGACATGGGCGATTACCCGCTGGAGTTTACCCGCGCGGCAAAGGAGCGGATCGTCGATGTGATCCGCGCCGTTCAGCCCCGCTTCATGCTCAGCCATTCCAGCTACGATCCCTACAATACCGACCATATGGCCACGACCCAGGCGGTGCTCGAATGCCGTATGATCGCCCAGGCCTGGGGCCACAATCCTGGTGAGACGGTGCTGGGGGCGCCTCAGCTCTATCTCTTTGAGCCGCATCAAACCGAGCAGATGGGCTGGAAACCGGACGTCTTTCTCGACATCACGCCGGTTTGGGATCGCAAGCGGGCGGCCATCGAGTGCATGGCCGGCCAACAGCATCTGTGGGACTACTACACGCGATTGGCCCAGAATCGGGCCAACCATTTCCGGCGCAATTCGGGCGGCCAGGCCGGCGGGCGCCGGGCCGAGTATGCCGAGGGCTTTCAATCTGTGTTTCCCAGAACGGTGGATGAGCTATGAGCGAGACAATGCTGACAGGCGGATGCTATTGCGGCGCGCTGCGCTATGAGGCGAAGATGGCGCCGGTCTTCCAGGCCCAATGCCATTGCCGGCCCTGCCAGTACTTCTCGGGCGGGGGGCCGAACTATTTCATGGTGATGCCGGCGGCGGGCTTTTCCTACACCAACGGCACGCCGGCAACCTTTGCACGCAGCGACATCCCCAATCCCCGCACGCGTGAGTTCTGCGCCACCTGCGGCACGCATATCGCCACCTTGCGCAACAATGGCGACAAGATCCTGAAGGCCGGCACGCTCGACGATCCCACGGCCTTCGGCGCTCCGTCGATGGCGATCAATTGCGACGAGATGCAGCCCTTTCACAGCATCGCCGACGGGGTGCCCTGCTACGACAAGATGCCGGGATGAGGGGGGGCTCGTGACCGGCGATGTCGCCCATCTGGGGCATGTCGAGCTGCTGACCGACCGCTTCGAGGCGAGCCTCGATTTCTTCACCAGGGTCTATGGGCTGAAGCTTTCGGGGCGCGAGGACGGCGTGGCCTGGCTGCGCGCCTGGGACGATTATGAGTTCCACACCCTGAAGCTGACCGAGGCCGAGACCACGGGTGTCGGACATATTGCCTATCGACGCGCGAGTGCCGCGGCGCTGGCCGCACGGGTGGCGGCGGTCGAGGCGTCGGGCTGTCCCGTGCATGGCTGGGTCGAGGATCCGGCGCATGGTCCGGCCTTCCGCTTTGAGGATCCCTTCGGCCATGTCTTCGAACTTTACTGGGAGACACGACGCTTTGACGCGGCAAGCGATCGGCCGGCGCTGAAAAACACCGCCAGCGGCTTTACAGGGGCCGCGCCGCGCCGGATCGACCATGTCAATCTGCTCGCCGAGGATGTCGGCATCTTTCGCCGCTTTATGGAAACCTGCCTTGGCGCGCGGGTGACCGAGCTTATCCAGCTCGACTCGGGCCGGCTGGGCGGTTGCTGGTTCACGGTCAACAACAAGAGCTACGATCTTGCCTGCACCGAGGAGCATGGCGGCGGTCAGGCCCGGCTACACCATCTCACCTATGCCACCGATCAGCGCGAGGACATCCTGCGCGCGGCCGATATCTTCCTGCAAGAGAGCGTGCATATCGAAACCGGGCCGC
>JBCDDO010000479.1:0-2291 GCA_039180245.1 Pseudomonadota bacterium
CGGATCGGTTGCACAAGGGCGGAGACGAGAGCATCCGCCGGGACGGGACGGGAGGATCATGATGCTCACTCAAGAAACCGAGATCCTGTCGGCATCGCCATTGTTTCGAGGTGTCGATCAGGCCCAGCTCAAGCTTCTGGCGCTGATGGCCGAGGCGCGTACCTTTCACGATGGCGAGGATCTGATGATCCAGGGGCATGAGGGCGATGCCGCCTTTGTGTTGCTTGAGGGCAAGGCCGCCGTGATCATCGCCATTGGCGGTCGGGAAACCACCGTTGCACAGCTTGGGCAGAACGATATTGTCGGCGAGATGGCCCTTTTGACCGACAGTCCGCGAACAGCGACGGTGCGCGCCAAGGGGACGGTGCGCGCCCTGCGGGTCGACCGGTCCGGTCTGCTGCGCCTGCTGGCGGAGTTTCCGACGATGACGCTTGAGCTGTTGCGGGTGATGACAACCCGGCTGGAGCGGACCACGCAGGAGCTTGCGCGCACAAGGGCCGAGCTTGAAGAACTTCAGTCCCAGATATGATGGCAAGGGCCGGCAGGAAAGCGGGTCGGCTGTGACCATGGGGCAGGCATGAACGCGGGGCCGGTCGCGCTGACGGTCTGGGGCTGTCGTGGCTCGCTGCCGGTTCCCGGGCCGGGCACGGCAGAGTTCGGCGGCGACACGACCTGCTATGACATTTGCAGTGCCGCGCGTCGGATCATCATCGATTGCGGCTCGGGGCTGCGGGCCCTGGGCGAGGCGATGATGGCCGAGGGTCCGCCGGCCGAGATCGATCTTCTGCTCACCCATCCGCATTTCGATCACCTCATCGGGCTGGGCTTCTTTGCGCCGCTGATCGCGCAGACCAGCCGGGTGCGTCTGTGGACCGCGCTGCCCGCCCCGCGGGTGCTCGAGGCGCTCTACCGGCTCTATTCACCGCCGCTCTGGCCCGTGATGATCCCGGGCAATTTTCCGATCACCGTCGAACAGATCCCGCCCGAGGGCATGGTGCTGGATGCCTTCAGCATCGGGCTCCTGCCGCTCAACCATCCCGGTGGGTCGGTCGGGTTTCGGATCGAGATCGACGGCAAACGCATCTGCATCGTGACCGATCACGAACATGGCGACGCGGCCATCGACGCTGCGCTGATCCGTGCGATCGCCGGGGCCGATCTTTTGCTGATCGATGCGGCCTACTCGCCCGAGGAATATCCGCAACGCCGCGGCTGGGGCCATTCAAGCTGGCCCGAGGCGCATGCCATCGGCGCGCATGGCGAGGTGGCGCAAACGCTCATCGTCCATCACAGCCCGGGTGCAAAGGATGCCGACCTTTTGGCCGCCGAGGCACAGTTCGACCAAAGCCTGGGTCCGGTGAGCTTTGCCCGCGACCGGATGACGATCACGCTGTGACCGTCCCTGTCGCTGCGATGTCGATATGGCGCCCTTTCCGCCCTTGCGGCAACGGCGGTGCAAACAGATGCAGGGCGCATCAGAACACGAAATCATCCGCGCTCAGCGTAACTGCCAAGCAGCCGCAGCTCGAACTCGGCGCCAGCCAGGCCGTCCATGTCGCCCTGGATCAATGTGTCGCCGCTCTTGTTGACGACGCTGCGCAGCTCGCCCGGGCTGCGCGAAAACGCGGCCGTGCCGATGAAGACGAAATTCCGATCGCCGGCCTGGGTCTCATCGGCATCCGTCAGGCGCAGATGGATGCGGTCTGAGCCGTCTTGAAAGTCGATCACCGTGTCCTTGCCTGCCGCGCCGCTGTGTTTGGCCTGGGCAAACAGGACCACATCCGCGCCGGAGCCGCCATGCAGACGGTCGATCCCGTCATGCCCGCGCAGAATGTCATCCCCCGGCCCGCCGCGCAGATGGTCATTGCCGCCCCGCCCGGTGATCTGGTCATCCCCTTGGCCGCCTGAAATCACATTGGCATTGCCATCGCCGTGGATCTGGTCGTCAAAGCGCGAGCCAAACAGGTTTTCGATGCTCACGAAGGCATCGCCGAGCGCCTCGCCGAAGCTCTCGAACTGGCCCAGAAGATCGACCCCCACGCCGGCCTCGGCCAGGCTGAACAGAACCTGATCCACGCCAAGACCGCCGATGAAAGTGTCGCGCCCCGATGAGCGCCGGATCATAGCCGAGCACCGTCTGGGCAATGCGCTCGCCATAAAGCGCGGCACCGGCATTGTTGTGGTGGATCGGACCGACCAGTTCGACGCCATCGACCGCAATGTCGGTGGGCACCAGCGTCACGCGGGCCGTCGCCGTGGCGATGGCCGCCTGAGCCGCGCGGATTTGCGCC
>JBCDDO010000480.1:0-2290 GCA_039180245.1 Pseudomonadota bacterium
CTCATCGCCACCAGGCCGCGCAAGAGCCAGGGGTTGAGCCGGTCGACGCCGCGCCGCCAGATCAGAAAGCCCACAGCCCAGGACACGGCCAGCATCGCCATGCCCGTTGCGACCATGATCCGGAAGGACCAAAAGACCGGCGCGACCGGGGGATGCATCACCTCGCCATCGACGACGAAATCGTTCAGCCCCGGCACGACGCCATTCGGATCATGGGTCAGGATCAGGCTGGCGCCCTTGGGAATGGCGATCTCAAAGCGGTTCTCGCGCGCCGCCTCATCAGGAAGGGCGAACAGCACCAGCGGCACCCCGGCGCGGGTTTCCCAATTGCCCTCCATCGCCGCCACCTTCTGGGGCTGATGCTCGAGCGTGTTGAGCCCGTGCAGATCGCCCATGAAGATCTGCAAGGGAATAAGCGCCGCGGCCATCCACACACCGGTTTTGAGCGTGAGGCGCACGCCGGGCGAGCGGTCGCCGATCAACCGGCGGAAGGCCGAGACGCCGGCGATCAGAAACGCCACCGTCAGCCCCGAGGCGAGCAGCATATGGGTCAGCCGATAGGGCATGGAGGGGTTGAAGATGATCGCCCACCAATCGGTGGCATGAACAATCCCATCGCGCAGCTCATAGCCGGCCGGGGTGTGCATCCATGAGTTCAACACCAGGATCCAGAACGCGCTCAGGCTGGTTCCGACCGCCACGAAGAGCGTGGCCAGGGTGTGCACCCAACCCGGCACCCGGCTGGCGCCAAAGAGCATGATGCCCAAAAACGCCGCTTCCAGAAAAAAGGCCGTCAGCACCTCATAGGCCAGCAAGGGCCCGGCGACATTGCCGACCGTCTCCATAAAGCCCGGCCAGTTGGTGCCGAATTGAAACGACATGGTCACGCCCGAGACAACGCCCAGCCCGAAGCTGAGCGCAAAGATTTTCACCCAGAAGCGATAGGCGGCCATCCAGCGTTCGTCGCCGGTGGCGTTGAACCGCAATTTGAAGAACAAGAGCACCCAGCCCAGCGCGATCGTGATCGTGGGAAACAGGATGTGAAACGAGATGTTTGCACCGAACTGGATCCGCGACAGCAGCAGCGTGTCCATGAACGCCTCCTTCTTTCTGGCTTCTTCCTGCGAGATACGTTGGCAATGTCCCGTTGGTAGGCGGTTGCGGCGGCCTGACACGGTTAATCGGTGGCGCGGATCGTCGCAGGGCGCGGTTGTCTTTCGCCCGCGGCGCGCCATTCTTGCGCCAAGGGCCGGGAGAGGTCGAGCCCGGAGCGGGAGGCATGTGTGGACAAGGACGGGCTTGAGGCGATCCGGGACGGGATCGCGCGGCTGTGCGCGGGATTTCCGGGCGAGTATTGGCGCAAACTCGACCGGGCACAGGCCTATCCGACCGAGTTTGTGCAGGCGCTGACCGAGGCGGGCTATCTGGGCGCGTTGATCCCCGAGGCCTATGGCGGATCGGGCCTGCCGCTGCGGGCCGCCGCGACGATCCTGGAGGAAATCCACGCCCAGGGTGGCAATGCCGCTGCTTGCCATGCGCAGATGTACACGATGGGCACGGTGCTTCGGCACGGGTCGGAGGCACAGAAGGCAGCCTATCTGCCCGAGATCGCGGCCGGCAGCCTGCGGCTGCAGGCCTTTGGGGTGACCGAGCCCGGTTCGGGGACCGACACGCTCAGCCTCAAGACCACCGCCCGGCGCGAGGGCGACCGCTACATCGTCAACGGCCAGAAGATCTGGACGAGCCGGGCCGAGCATTCCGATCTGATGCTGCTTCTGGCCCGCACCAGCCCGCCGGAAGAGACCCAAGACCGCACCGCCGGGCTGTCGGTGTTTCTGGTCGACATGCGCCAGGTGCGCGGCAAGGGCCTGACCATCCGCCCGATCCGCACGATGATGAACCACGCCACCACCGAGCTTTTCTTCGACAATATGGAGGTGCCGGCCGCGGCGCTGATCGGCGAGGAAGGCGGCGGGTTCCGCTACATTCTTTCCGGCATGAATGCCGAGCGGATCCTGATTGCGGCCGAATGCATCGGCGATGCGAAATGGTTCATCGCGCGGGCCAGCGCCTATGCCGGTGACCGCGCGCTTTTCGGGCGGCCGATCGGGGCCAATCAGGGCGTGCAGTTTCCCATCGCCCGCGCCTATGCCCAGATGCGCGCCGCCGAGCTGATGGTCCATCGCGCGGCCGAGCTTTATGATGCGGGAGAGACCGCGGGCGAAGAGGCGAACATCGCCAAGCTGCTGGCCGCCGATGCCTCCTGGGCTGCGGCGGATATGTGCGTGCA
>JBCDDO010000481.1:0-2288 GCA_039180245.1 Pseudomonadota bacterium
CCGCCGTCGCCTGCACGGCGGTGGCGGGCTTTGCGATCCTGCAGGGCCCCTGCCTGGCCGCACTCTACACCAAAGCCCCTGGTCAGGGCCATGGCCGGGCGCTGCTCGATGCGGTCAAGACGCGCCGTCCCGACGGGTTTTACCTCTGGTGCTTCGAGCCCAATGACGGCGCGCAGCGGTTTTACCGGCGCGAGGGGATGCGCGAGACTGGCCGCACCGAGGGCGAAAACGCCGAAGGCCTGCCCGACATCCGCTTTGACTGGGGGAACTTGTGAGCGACATCGCCATCCGCGCCGAAGGCCGGGTCGGGCACATCACCCTGACGCGGCCGAAGGCGCTTAATGCACTGACCTGGGACATGGCGCTTGCCATCGAACAGGCGCTCGATGGCTGGGCGGACGATCCCGACATCGCCATGGTTTTGATCGATGCCGAGGGCGACCGCGCCTTTTGCGCGGGCGGCGACCTTCAGGCGCTCTACGAGAGCGGCCGCGCCGGCGATTATGGCTATGGGCAGCGGTTCTGGGCGGACGAATACCGGCTGAACGCCAAAATCGCCGCCTTCCCCAAACCTTATGTCGCCCTTTGCCAGGGCTTTGTGATGGGCGGCGGGGTGGGCATCGCCTGCCATGGCTCGCATCGGGTGGTCACCGAGACAACGCAGATCGCCATGCCCGAATGCGGCATCGGGCTAATCCCGGATGTCGGCGGTTCGCTGCTGCTCGCCCGGGCCGAGGGGCATCTGGGCGCCTATCTCGGCCTCACCGGTGCGCGCATGCGGGGGATCGATGCGGTGGTGGCGGGGTTTGCCGATCTCATGATCGGGACCGAGGAGCTGCCCGGCCTCACCGCGCGGCTCTTGGAGACGGGCAAGGCCGATGAGGTCTATGCATTCGGGCGCAGCGGCGTCGCATCGCCGCTCGCCGATCTGCAGAGCGCGGTCGATGCGGTGTTCTCGGCCCCGGCTCCTGTGGAGATCGCGGCACGGCTGCAACGTTGGGACACAGGCTGGGCGGCGGACGCGCACAGCGCGCTTCAGCGGGCCTCGCCCCTCTCGCTGCATTGCGCGCTGGCCACCATCCGGGCGGCGCAGGCCAGGTCCGACGCGCCGGATGCGTTGCGGCACGCGCTGCGCCGCGAGTACCGCTTTACCGCGCGGTGCATGGCCCAGGGCGATTTCCTCGAAGGCATTCGAGCCCAGATCATCGACAAAGACCGCCGCCCGCGCTGGCGCCATGCCGGGCTTTCCGATGTTCCGCCGGAGGATGTCGAGGCCATGTGCGCCTTTTTGGAAGAGCACGAACTTACCCTTTGAGCGCACGCCCCCCGATGCGCGGGGGTGGGCGGGTGAGCCGCGCATCGGGGGGCGATAAAACTGGGAGGAATGACATGAAAATCGGGTTCATCGGCTTGGGCAATATGGGCGGACCCATGGCTGCCAATCTGGTCCGGGCCGGCCATGAGGTGACCGGCTTCGACGTTGCCGGCATCGCCATCGAGGGGGTCGACGCGGCAGCCTCCGCCGCCGAAGCGGCCGCGGGGCGCGCAGCGGTCGTGACCATGCTGCCCGATGGCGCGATCCTGCGCCGGGTGGCCGCCGAGATCTTGCCCAAGGCAGCCCCGGGCACGCTCTTTCTCGACTGCTCCACGGTCGATGTTGCGTCGGCCCGCGACGTTGCGGCCGATGCCGCGGCGCACGGCCTCTTGCCGGTCGACGCGCCGGTCTCGGGCGGGGTTGGCGGCGCCCAGGCAGGCACGCTCACCTTCATGGCCGGCGGCAGCGCCGAGGCCTTTGCCAAAGCCCAGCCCCTCTTTGAGATCATGGGCGCCAAAGCGGTGCATTGCGGGCCGGCCGGCAATGGCCAGGCGGCAAAGATCTGCAACAACATGATCCTGGGCATCTCGATGCTTGGGGTGTGCGAGGCCTTTGCGCTGGCCGACCGGCTGGGGCTTGACCGGCAGGCGATGTTCGATGTCGTCTCGACCTCGTCCGGCCAGTGCTGGTCGATGAACACCTATTGCCCGGCCCCGGGTGTCGGCCCACAAAGCCCGGCGGACAATGGCTACCGCCCCGGTTTTGCCGCAGAGCTGATGCTGAAGGATCTCGACCTTTCCCAAGCCGCGGCCGAAAGCGTCGATGCGGCAACGCCGATGGGCGCGCTCGCCACCGCGCTTTATCAGAGCTTCGTTGCCGAAGACGGGCGGGGACAGGATTTCTCGGCCATGCTGCCGCGCCTGGAAAAGCAGGCGCGCGGCGGCTGAGCGTCAGGCCGCCTGGCGCCCGGACA
>JBCDDO010000482.1:0-2285 GCA_039180245.1 Pseudomonadota bacterium
CGCCGATTGCGTCGGGATTGACCTCGGGCACGATCAGCGGAACGGCCGGGTCGTAGCGATAGAGCGAAGAATTGTCGATCACCACGCAGCCCGCCCGAACCGCCCGGGGCGCATAGGTTTTGGTGCCGTCGGATCCGATGGCAAAAAGCGCAATGTCCCAGCCGGTAAAGTCAAACTGCTCAAGATCGTCGGTCTTGAGCGTGCGATCCCCGAAGCTGACCTCGGTGCCCAAGCTGCGGCGCGACGCCAGCGCTGCAATATCATCGATCGGAAATTCGCGCTCGGCCAGGATGTTGAGCATCTCCTGACCGACGCTGCCGGTCGCCCCGGCCACAACGATGCGATAGCCCATGACGTCTCTCCCTGCTGACGGGGAGCAATACCCCATCAACCGGGCGAGGTGAAGCCCGCTCTGCCAGGTTCGACCGGCCGGATCATCGTGGTCGCGGCGGCAAAGCCCAGAACATGCCGCAGCGGGCCGGTGTTCTGGGTGCGCACCGGCTGAAAACCATGGCGCAGGTAAAGCGCGCGGGCCCGCGGGTTGGCATCGATGACGTCAAGCGAAATGCCGGTATGGCCGGAGGTTTCGGCCAGCGCAAAGATCGCGTTGAGAAGGGCAGTGCCCACACCCTGGCCGCGGGCGCTGGCATCGACACAGATCCCGTCCATCTGCAACAGCCCTGGCTTCGGCCGACGGTCGAGCAGCGCCAGAAGCGGGGCCCGCCACAGCGCGCCGGGCCATCCGTAGTGACGGGCCAGCGCGCGCAGCCCACCCTCCATCATCCCGCCCTGGGCGGTTTTGTAGCCGGCGATGCCGACCAGCCGCCCGTCTTGCAATGCCGCAATGGCATGATCGGGGTCCAGGATATCGGCCAGAAACGCCTGTGCCCTTGCCGCCGGCCCCAGAATGCCGCCGATCTTGCCGCCAAAAGCCTCCAGATAAAGGCGCGCCGCGGCAGCGCGCTGGGCCGGTGGCATCGGATGCTGAATGTCGAGTGTCACCTCGCGAAGATGGCCGCTGCGGCCCCGGCATCAAGAGCCGGCGCTGGCGAAAAAATGATCACGCATCGCGCTGGCCCTAAGGTAGGATCCGCGCATGCGCATCATCACAGCTTTGCTCGCCCTCTGTCTTGCCGCGGGATCCTCGCATGCCGGAGAGGTGGAAATCGTCGGCGTCGAGGCGCAGAAGACCAGCGCCGGCTGGCGGTTTGACGTCACGCTCGCCCATGGCGATACCGGCTGGGACCATTATGCCGATGCCTGGGAGCTGCGGCTGGCCGACGGCACAGTTCTGGGCACACGGACGCTCTTTCATCCGCATGTGGAAGAGCAGCCCTTCACCCGTTCGCTGTCCGGCGTCGAAATCCCGGCCGGCACGACCGCGGTGCTGGTCTTTGCCCATGACAGCGTGCATGGCTGGACCGAGACGCCGGTTACCTTCTCGCTTGCCGATTGACGCGACGCTCAGCCTTAAGGCCTATCGTATGTCCCAGGCCGTTCAGCGCTCGACATAGCGCGCGCGCCAGGTCTCGTTGAGCGCCGTCGAAAAGGCCGGGGTGCCGCGCATCGCCTCCCGCGTGATCGGGTCGCGCTGCGTGCTCTGATGCCGGCCGCCGGCGCCAAACGCCCGCACCCGCGGGGCCCCGGCGCCATAGCAGATCATGTACATGTAGCAATTGCAGAGCGCTTCGAGACTGCCCGCATTGCGCGACACCCGGGTGCCGGCCAGCGCATCGGCCCGGGCCTGGGGGAAGGGACGGTAGCTGATCAGCGGCGGGCGGTGGGTCATGACATGGCCGATCTCATGGATCAGCGACGGGCAGATGCCCAGATCGCGGGTCCGCCACAGCGCCCCATGGGTCAGGCCGATGCCCAGAAGCTCGTTGAAATGCCCGGTTTCGGCATAATCGGCCATCGCGTTCAGCCCGCCTGTGTAGGAGAGCGAGCCGGCCCGGCCGGAGGTCGACGAGACGTTGATCCCTTCGGGCTTGCGTTGCACCAGCCGGGCGAGATGCGCGGGTGGGATCAGTTTGAGCGTCTGGTTGATCAGCTGCAACTCGCTCAGCGTCGCGCCGTAGACCGGAATGTCGTGGTCGTTGGCATGGATCCGCGCGCAGGGGATGATGTCGAGCACCTCCTCCTGGAAATAGAGCATGCGGTCGCGCCCGCCGCGGCGGCGGGTTTCTAAGCGCCAGCGATTGGTCCCGTCAGGCCCCTGATAGCGTGGCGCGGTGCCCCGGGCGGGATTGGGCGAGTAACCACCGACCCGAACCCGAACTGGGTGC
>JBCDDO010000483.1:0-2278 GCA_039180245.1 Pseudomonadota bacterium
CCGTCATCGAGAGTTTCGACGCGCTCGATGGGGCAGTGGAGGCCGTGCTGTGAGCGCTCTGGCCGGCAGTGGCGGGCCCGGCGCCCGACGATTTTGGACCCATGCCGAGGTGGTGGCCGAGGCCGCCGGCCATGCCCTGCAGCTTGACGGGAAGCCTGTGCGCACGCCGGCCCGCGCGGCGCTAATCCTGCCCAACCGTGCGCTGGCCCTGGCCGTGGCCGCGGAATGGGCAGCGCAGGGCGAAGCCATACAGCCCGAGACCATGCCGCTGACCCGGGCCGCAAACTCGGCCATCGACCGGGTCGCGCCGCAGCGCGATGAGGTCGCGGCGATGGTCGCGGCCTATGGTGAGAGCGATCTTCTGTGCTACCGCGCCGCGCATCCGCCGGGGCTCGTTGCCCGCCAGACCGCCGCCTGGGATCCGATCCTGGCTTGGGCTGCCCAGGCGCTGGGCGCGCCGCTCACCGCCACCCAGGGCGTGATGCATGCCGCCCAGCCCGATGCCAGCCTGGCGCGGCTGCGCGATGCGGTGACGGCGCTCGACGCATTCGCGCTGACTGGGTTGCACGATCTTGTGGCACTTTCCGGTTCGCTGGTGCTGGGGCTGGCAGTGCGCGCAGGCCGCCTTGACCCGGCCCAGGCTTGGGACATCTCGCGCCTTGACGAGGTCTGGCAAGCTGAGCATTGGGGCATCGACACCGAGGCTGCCGCCGCCGCGGCCGAACGCGAGGCGGCCTTTCTCTCGGCCGCCCGGCTCCTGGACTTGTTGGAGGACCGCGATGCCTGAACCCAGTTACGCCCAAAGCCCCGACGATTTTCGGCTGGACGAGATTGCCCGCATGTCCGGTTTGGAGATGCTGCAAGGCATCATCGACGGCCGCGTCTTCGCTCCGCCGATTGCCCGCACGCTGGGGTATCGCCTGGCCGAGGTCTCGTCGGGTCGGGCGGTGTTTCGCGGTGTCGCATCCTTTGACTATATGAACCCATCAGGCGTCGTGCATGGCGGCTGGTATGGCACGCTTTTGGACAGCTGCATGGCCTGCGCCGTGCTCACCCGGCTTGCTGCAGGCCAGGCCCAGACGACGCTCGAGTACAAGATCAACATCATTCGCCCGGTGCCCGAGGGCATGGAGGTCGATGCGATCGGCGAGGCGCAGCATGTCGGCCGCTCCACCGGTGTCGCGTCGGGACGGCTCGTCGGGGTGTCGGACGGGCGCGTTTACGCCACCGGCTCCACGACCCTGATCGTGATGGGGGGCTGATGCGCATTGTCATTGTCGGTGGCGGCATCATGGGCGCCTCGGCCGCCTGGTGGCTGACCCGCGGCCCGACCCCGCCCGCTATTGCCGTGATCGAGCGCGACCCCAGCCTGGCGCAAAGCGCGACCATGCTGTCGGCCGCGTCGATCCGCATGCAGTTCACCCTGGCCGAGAACGTCCGGATGAGCCAGTTCGGCTGGCAGTTTCTGAGCGACGCACAAGCAACGCTGGGCGAGGATGTGGGCCTGCGCACACGCGGCTATCTGGTGCTGGCCTCCGATGCCGGGGCGCAAACGCTGCGCGACAGCGTTGCGATGCAGAATGCCGAAGGGGCTGCGACCGCGCTGTTGGACCCTGCGGCGGTGACCCGGCGTTTCCCCTGGATCTCGGCCGAGGGCGTCGCGCTGGCCGCGCTGGGCGAAACGGAGGGTTGGTTCGACCCGGCAGCCTTTCACCGGGGCCTCAAACGCGGGGCGCAGGCCGCCGGCGCGATCTGGCACGCCGGCACGGCAACCGGGTTTGTGCACACCGCCGGACGTCTGAGCGGGGTTGAACTGATCGGTGCCGACGGCACGCCGCAGGTGTTGCCCGCGGATCTGATCATCAATGCGGCCGGTCCCCGCGGCGGCGAGGTTGCCGGCTGGGCCGGCGTCGATCTGCCTGTCCGTCCCGATATTCGCACCGTGGTCCGGTTGACCGCGCCTGAAAGCCAGGCGATCTGCGCCGAAAGCCCGCTGATCTTCGACACATCCGGCGTCTGGATGCGGCCCGAAGGGTCGGGCTTCATCTCCGGGGCGCCCTCGCCGGTTCAGCCCGACGATCCCTGGGATCTGACGCCCGACTGGCCGCTTTTCGAAGACACCATCTGGCCCAGCCTTGCTGCGCGCATTCCCACCTTTGAGCGTTTGCGGATGGCGGGCGCCTGGGCCGGCCCCTATGACTGGAACGCGGTCGATCAAAACGGGCTGATCGGGTTTCATCCGGGATGCGACGCGCTTTTTCACATCTGCGGGTTTTCG
>JBCDDO010000484.1:0-2266 GCA_039180245.1 Pseudomonadota bacterium
ATCGGCCGAACCTGGATGACAGCAGTCGCGCGCGACGCCTTGCAAGCCGCAGCGCCGGTTGAAGCACCTGACGCAGCAGGGAGGTGGCGCGCATGACAGAGTTGTCAAAAACCCCGAACTCCGACGGGTCCGCGCCCGGCAACCTGGCGCAACCGTCACGGCCGGCCGATCCCACCCGCATGCCGCATCTGGACCGCGCTGTCCGGCGCACGCGCCTGGCCATCGGGATGGAGCGCGTGTTGCGCAGCTTCTGGCCGGTTTGGACGATGGCCTTCGCGCTTTTTGCGATGCTACGGCTGGAGCTTCTGCGCTATCTGCCGGATTGGGCGGCCCTGCTGGGTCTTGGCGTCTCGGTCCTGGCACTTGCGGTTCTGACCATTCGCGGCGTCCGTGCGTTTCACTGGCCGCGCCGCAGCGAGGCGGTCGCACGGCTTGATGCCGATCTGCCCGGCCGGCCGATTGCCGCTTTGTCCGACCGCCAGGCCACCGGCCGCGAGGATGCCGGTGCAGCGGCCGTCTGGGCCGCGCATATGCGCGCTGTCGCCAAGCAGGCCGCACAGGCCCGCGCGGCGGTGGCCGATCTGCGGCTGGCGCGGCGCGATCCGTACGCATTGCGGTATGTTGCCGTCGCGTTCCTGGTTGCGGCCCTTTTCTTCGGGCGTGGCGAGCTTGCCGAACAACTCGACACCGGCCTGTCGAGCCCGGCCCGGGCCAGCATCGATGCCGGCCCGATTTTGGAGGCCTGGGCCACGCCACCGGTCTATACCGGCAAGCCGACGCTCTATCTGACCGATCTGACGGATGCCGATGCGATCACCCTGCCAGAGGGCACGACGATCACATTGCGGATCTACGGGGCTGAGGCGCCGGTCCTCGATCAATCGGTCTTCACGCCGCCGGCCGGCCCAGTGGTCTTCAGCGAGGATACGAGCGGGTTTCGGCAGACCGAACTGCGCGCCGACATCACCGGAGAGTTGAGCGTGACCGAAGGCGGCGAGGTTATGGCCGCCTGGTCGATCGATGTCTTGCCCGACAGCCCGCCCGAGGTCACGCTTGCCGGCCCGCCGGAGCGCACCGTCGCGGGCGCCGGCAAGTTCTCCTATGAAGGGCGCGACGATTACGGCGTCGTCGCGGCCTGGGCGACCGTCACGCTCGACATGGCCCGCATCGAGCGGCGCTTTGGGTTGGTGCCGGCGCCCGAGCCACGCGATCCGATCTCTTTCGATCTGCCGCTGCCGCTCACTGGGATGGCGACCAATTTCAGCGAAACCGAGATCATCGATCTCTCAACGCACCCTTGGGCGGATCTGCCGGTCACTATTGTGTTGCACGCGCGCGACGCCGCCGGTCAGGAGGTTGCGACCGATCCTTACGAGATCGTGCTTCCCGGGCGGCGGTTTTACGAGCCGCACGCCGCGGCGATCGCCGAGCAGCGGCGCGATTTTCTATGGAGCCTTGAAAACACCGCCCGGGTGTCGCGCCTGCTCAAGGCCATCACGCATCGGCCGGATGAGCTTTTTGAGAACGTCAAAGCCTATCTGATGACCCGCACGGCGATCCGCCGGCTTGACTATGCGCGCGCGGATGACCGGGTCCCGGCGGTGCGCGATGAGGTTGCCGAGCTCTTGTGGCTGGCCGCGCTTCTGATCGAGGAAGGCGACATTGCCTCGGCGCTGGAGCGGCTGCGCCGCGCGCAGGAACGTCTGGCCGATGCGCTGCGCGAGGATGCCACGCCCGAAGAGCTGGCCGAGCTGATGGATGAGCTGCGCCAGGCGATGCAGGATTATATGCAGGAGCTGATGCGTCAGGCGCTGGAGGATATGGAGAACCAGCCGCAGGACCAGGATCAGGCGCAAGCCCAACCTGATATGTCGACCCAGGATCTGCAGGAGATGCTGGAGCGGATCGAGGAGCTGATGCAGCAGGGCCGAAATGAGGAGGCCCAACAGCTTCTCCAGCAGCTTCAGCAGATGATGGAGAACCTGCAAATGACCATGCGGCCGGGCCAGCCGCAGGACGGCCAGGGTCAGCAGATGATGGAGGGGTTGCAGAACCTGATGCGTCAACAGCAGCAGCTGGGTGACGAGACCTTCGAAGAACTGCGCCGACAGCTTGGCCAGGGCCAGCAGCCCGGACAACCCCAGCCCGGACAACCCCAGCCCGGGCAGCCGCAGCCCGGCCAACCTGGCACCAACCAGCTTGGCCAGCAGCAAGAGGCGTTGCGCCAGCTGCTCGACCAGTTCCGCCAGGGCATGCCACAGACCCC